>JADFVK010000230.1 GCA_015222495.1 Pseudomonadota bacterium | reverse complement strand
TTCCCTCTGGGAGAAATATGGGATGAGAGCAAAAGAGTCAAACACCTTAGCTTTACTGAAAACATTGTCTGATGAAATATCAAGCGCCCAAATAAATCTAAAAAACTCTTATCCTATTAGTGAGCCTGATAAAGCCAAAGGTCAGGTGCTTCTATTTAAAGGCTGTAGTGCTGATCTTTTTGAACAACAAAGCCTATTAGATGCGATTAAATTACTCAATGCCTGCCATTTTAATGTCACTGTTCCACAAAAACAGTCTTGTTGCGGTGCCATAAAACTACGCCATGGCGATCATAAAGGCATGTTATTACAGGCACAGCAAAACATTAATGCCTTTACTAATGACAATGAAAATAACTATGAGGCTATAGTTTCTCTAAATAGTAGTTGTTCAGGCCAGTTAAAAGAATATGCCGAACTGGACTCTTTAATAAGCAATGCCAAAGAGTTTTCTCACAAAAGCTCTGATCTGATGGCTTTTTTATATAAACAAATGAAAGTATCCCAACTGAACCTTGCACCTTTAGATCAGCAAGTCCTCATCCATACGACCTGTAGTTTAAAAAATGTCTTACAGGAAGAACAATTATTATATCAATTATTGGCATTAATCCCCGGCATTAAACTGCATCAACTCAATAGTCAATATTGCTGCGGCGCTGCAGGCAGTTATATGCTGCAATATCCAAAAGTGTCAAATCAACTGCTTCATGATAAACTAGAGGAAATAAAACAACAGGACTCGCAACTTTTAGTATCATCTAATATCGGCTGTAGTTTACATTTTAAGCAGGGCCTGGAATACTCAGGGCAGAAAGTAGAAGTGATTCATCCAGTGAGTTTGCTGGCTCGGCAATTACATATAAGAGCTAGTGTTTAGATAAAGCGTAAAACAAGGAATATATAGTGTCATTAGAAAAACGTCAATTTTCAGCATTGGATCATTTTCTGATTAATATTGATACGGGTATTCGTACAATGTTTGGAGCTCCTGAGATTACAGAAAGAGTAAACCCTGCCAAAGATCAAGTTGAAACAGAGCTTAATGATAGTGAGAAAGAATTAGCTGGTCGTTTAATGCGTATTAATCATGCTGGTGAGGTTTCAGCACAGGGGCTTTATCAGGGACAGGCTTTAACTGCTAAATTGCCTGAGGTACGTCAGCAATTAGAACGTGCAGCCCAGGAAGAAAATGATCATTTAGCCTGGTGTGAAAAACGCTGCAAAGAATTGGGAACTCATGTGAGTTATTTGAGCCCTTTCTGGTATTTTGGTTCATTAACCATTGGCGCTATTGCTGGAAAAGCCGGTGATCAATGGAGTTTAGGCTTTGTCTCAGAAACTGAGCATCAGGTAGTACGTCACTTAGATGAGCATTTAGCACAAATATCAGAAAATGATCATAAAAGCCGCGCGATACTGGAACAAATGAAGGAAGATGAATTACATCATGCTGTGATTGCTGAAGATGCCGGTGGTGCTAATTTGCCTGGAGCTGTTAAGGCGGCTATGAAAGTCTCATCTAAGGTGATGACGACAGGGGCTTATTATTTGTGAGGAGTTAGTTTTTCAAATACCTCTCCCCATTAAGTATAAAAATCAACCATGCTTCTCTGTTGTAATACCTGACTATTCTGAATTATTAAAACAACTTCATCAATATAGCGCCCGAATGAATAAGAACTTTAATCTCACATCATGTTAAACTCATTATTAGCTATATTAATAAAGTCTGATATAATACACCAACTATTCATTCAAGAAGAAGATACTATGAAAAAGCAAAGTTCGTTTAATCGTGAAGAATTATTGCAATGTGGTCGTGGCGAATTATTTGGCCCGGGTAATGCTCAATTACCCTTACCCAATATGTTGATGATAGATAGAATTACTGAAATAAATGAAGATGGCGGCACTTATAGCAAGGGTGAAGTCATTGCTGAATTAGATATCAATCCGGATCTATGGTTTTTTGATTGCCACTTTCAGGGTGATCCTGTCATGCCGGGGTGTTTAGGTCTTGATGCCGTATGGCAATTAGTCGGTTTTTATTTAGGCTGGCTGGGTAATCCCGGTCGTGGACGTGCCTTAGGTGTTGGTGAAGTTAAGTTTACCGGACAAGTATTACCTACTGCAGGAAAGGTGACTTATAAAATTAATTTAAGACGCGTCATTACCCGTCGTTTAATAATGGGCGTAGCAGATGCCTCTATGTTTGTAGATGATAAAGAAATTTATACGATGAAAGACTTAAGAGTGGGTCTGTTTACTTCTACTGAAAATTTTTAAGGCATAAAGATACCCCCATAGAACTTTACTTGTAAAGTTCTTATACTGTGCTCCCTCTGAAAGAAGTATCACTACTATTTCCGCACACTCTTTCTCCGCACTACTTTTTTAACACTTACTTTTTTAACCACGACTTTAACCGAGCCTGCCATAATTGCTTCAATTTCTTCAACAGTCTTAGGTGCTTTAGTGCTTAGTATTTCATATCCTGTTCGTGTCACTCTGACATCATCTTCAATACGGATACCAATATTACGCCATTTTTTAGGAATTTTACGATTATCACCAGTATAAATACCTGGTTCAACAGTGAGTACCATACCGGCTTCCAGCATTCGCCATTCACTATCTACTTTATAATCACCAACATCATGGACATCCAGGCCTAGCCAATGCCCCGTTCTGTGCATATAAAAAGACTTATAGGCATTATCTTTGATCAGTTTATCGACTCGTCCTTTTAATAAACCCAGACGAACCAGGCCTTTAGTGATTACTTTGACTGCTGCTGTATGGGGGGCATTCCAGTGACTCCCTGGATAAACCATTTCAATGGCAGCATATTGTGCTTCAAGCACTAATTCATATAAGGCTTTTTGCTCTGCTGAAAACTTTCCATTAACAGGATAAGTTCGGGTTATATCTGCTGCATAGCCCTGATACTCACCACCAGCATCGACTAAAACTAAATCACCGTCATTTAAATGCTTATTATTTTCAGTATAGTGTAGGATACAACCATTTTCACCACCACCCACAATTGAAGGGTAGGCTGAATCTCGACAGCCGTTATACATACATTCATGAATAAATTCTGCTTCTAATTGATATTCATACAGCCCGACTTTAACCGACTGCATTAGTCTTTTATGAGCTAAAGCAGAAATATTAGCCGCTTTTTTCATCATCCTGATTTCATAGGCTGACTTAAATAAACGCATCTCATGCAAAGGATGATCCAGAGCAACAAATTCACCCGGAGCATTAATTCCCATACGCACTTTTTGTTTAAGCTGATTAACCCAGCCCATTAAACGCTGATCAAAATCCGCATGAATACCCATGGTATAAAATACCCGGGTTTTATTTTCCATCAGACCCGGTAGAATTTCATCAATATCATCAATAGGAAAAGAGTCATCCACACCAAAATGCTCTAATACACCTTCCTGACCATGACGCCGACCATGCCAGACTTCCTGAGTTTCATCTTTTTCACGGCAAAATAAAACATATTCACCATGTTTACGCCCTGGAATTAAAACTAACACAGCTTCCGGCTCCCAAAAGCCTGTTAAATATAGAAAATTACTATCCGGTCTGAATGGATACAACACATCACGGTTTCTAACCTGTTCCCCTGCAGTAGGGAGGATGGCAATACTTTCACTGCCCATTTCCTGCATTAGATTTTTTCTACGCTTAATAAATTCTTTTAAATCATTCATTTTCTATCATTAACCACTTTAATGGATCTGTGTCTGTGCATCTGTCTCTTGAAGATCCACTGGAACACGGATAGGATTCATTTCTTCATTAACCAGTAAAACCCCCATACGAATAAATTCAATAAGTTCAAAAACAGCTTCTTCGTCACTTTCATCATCAGCTAAATCATAACTATCTGCATCAGAAATAGAAACCATTGCCTCTACAAATTCTTCAACTTCTTCAGGATAATTTGAAAATTCCTGTATACCCGCCAGACTTAGGCCCATTAAAAAGCCCTGTGCCCATTGGGCAATACCTTCCAGACTAACCATCACAGCTTCATCTTCAGGTAATAAAGGATAAAATTTCAAATCATTATCGGTTAAAGAAGTCATAGTTTCATTATATAGTAGAGCTAATAACTCATAGGCCTCTGCTGCCAGCAAATCACCTGGAGATAAGCCTTTGCTAAGATGAGAAATCCATTCATTAACTTCAATTTTTTCTTTAGCACATAATAAGCCACATAAAATACCATGTGCTTCAGAAGGAGTACACTCACTTGAAATATTTGTAAGACTTCTCATTACTAGTTCAATATCTAGTTCGGATGGCATATAATCTAACCTATCATTCTGTTTAAACGTGTTCTTTAATTTTCAAAAAGAACTAAAAAATGAAATTATACCCTAGTTAGGCGATAATTCCGCAATTGATTATGCATTTGCCATTGACCAATGCCTGAATGAACTCTAATATAGTGTTTTATAAACAACACTTTTTAATCGCCAGAAAAAAGAACAATAATTATGCTTGAAAATACAGCTGCTGATTCAACTATAGAGCTAAAACATCTGGATTCCAGTGTAGATATTTTACTCAATATGATACAACAACTTAAACAGGAAAATACTCAATTACGTTCTCAGCAGGATTTTTTACAGACTGAACGTTCTAAGCTGATGGAAAAAAATGAGACCGCCCGTACCCGGGTTGAATCTATCATTAATCGCCTGAAAGCCATGGAGGGTAACGGATGAAAGATGAAACCGTACCAGTTACTGTGCTTATTATGGAAAAAGAATATCGTATTGCCTGTGCACCCAATCATAAAGACAGTTTAGTTAACTCTGCTACATTATTAAATAATAAAATGCAGGAAATACGTAGTAGTGGAAAAGTCATTGGTAGTGATCGTATCGCTGTTATGGCCGCATTAAACCTTGCTCATGATTTATTAGAGCAACAGCAGCAGTCAACTGATAACACCTTCTTAGAAAAACAAATTCGAAAATTAAGAGATAAGGTCGATACGGTAGTCAATGAAACAAAACAAATGGAACTTTAGTTCTATTTATTTGAAAACACCACGTATTTGGGTATATACTATACTGAAGTTCTATCTAAGCATGTTAGCTCCTGGGTACTTCTTGAGCCGTAATCTTATACCCCGGAGATGCTTGTCTGATGATGTGTGCAGGCCTGCCCCTTTTCATTAGAGAAGGAGAGCAGAAAGCCTAATTTATCATTCATTTCTCCACTTGAACCGATAGGTTCGAGAGCGAAAGAGAGCGACGGCTTAGATGGTTCTTCATCCTTTACCTATCATGAGTTAACTATTGAACTCTCAACAACAGTCAACACTTCGTCAAAGTATACGCGATAAACGTAGCCTTATTTCTAAACAAGAACAGCAGCAGCATTCAGAATCTATTATTCATCAGCTTATTCACTCCCGGGTTTACCAAAACTCATACGATATTGCCCTATATTTATGCACTGATGGTGAAGTCGATCTCAATTCACTTATAAGCATATTATTTCAGGATAATAAAAAAGTTTATCTGCCTATTATCCTATCTGCACAGAAAGGCATTATGAAATTTGCCCCCTACCATCATGAAAAATTATTAGAAAAAAATTGTTTTGGAATTTTAGAGCCTCTATATGAAGATAAAGATCTTGTTGCTATTGAGCAGTTAGATTTGATTTTAGCGCCATTAGTCGGATTTGATGAGTCAGGTAATCGTATCGGTATGGGAGGCGGTTATTATGACCGTGCTCTACAAAATTTAAAGACAGGGGCACTAAAGACACAATTTATTGGCGTAGCACATGAATTACAAAAAGTAGAAAAGTTGCAAGCAAGGAAATGGGATATTCCGTTACACGGGATTATTACAGAAGAAAGGTTTAGTTATTTTTAAAGTATCAGAACTAAGCTAAAAGCTTCTAGAATCCAAAAGCAGCCATACTACTCAATAGCACACCTAAAAATACAACTGATGCTAAAACAACAATAGGATCAAGCTTAAAACTTCTTTTTTTTGAAACCAGACGCTTATTGCGATGGTTTAAACTACAAGAATTCACTTTAAATAGCCCCTAAATATACAAATGATAAATTTATTTTTATTGTGTAACCTTTATACAACAAAAAAACACTAAAAGAAAGTGTTTTCATGTATTTACTGAGATTATCTCAAAAAACTCTTATATGCAGGATTGTTTGTTTCATCCCAATAATTATAAGCAAGCTCATCCAAATATTCATGGAAAGCTTCCAATTCATGATCGGGTACCTGAATACCAGCTAAAACCCTGCCAAAAGCCGCACCATGATTACGATAGTGAAATAAACTAATATTCCAATTTTGCCCCATACCACTTAAGAAACGTAGTAAAGCACCAGGACGCTCAGGAAATTCAAAACGATATAAGTGTTCATTTTTTATTGTTGGAGCATGACCACCAACCATATGCCGCAAGTGTAATTTAGCTATTTCATTATCACTCAAATCAATAATCGAATATTTTTCCTGAATGAGTAACTCAAATAACTCCTGTTTTTCTACTTCAGCATCGGCGGTCTTGACACCAACAAAAATTTGCGCAATTTTAGCATGAGAGTAACGATAATTAAACTCGGTAATACCCCTATTTCCTATAATTTCACAAAAATGCAGAAAACTACCCGGACATTCCTCAATTTCTACTGAAAATAAAACTTCCCTATTCTCACCCAATTCAGCCCGTTCTGCAACATGTCGCAAGCGATCAAAATTAATATTAGCACCACTATTAACCGCAACAAAAGTTTGATTCTTCACTTTATTTTCTTTTATATATTTTTTTAAGCCCGCAACTGCTAATGCTCCAGCAGGTTCCATCACAGTGCGTGTGTCATCAAAAATATCTTTAATGGCTGCACAAACTTCATCTGCATTCACTAAAATCATTTCATCTACATATTCTTGTGCAATTCGAAAAGTTTCTTCTCCCACTTGTCTCACTGCCACACCATCAGCAAATATACCCACTTGATCCAATATAATACGTTCATTAGCAATCAATGCATCATGCATAGAAGCGGCATCATCAGGCTCAACACCAATAATTTTTACATTGGGGTATAGATACTTAACATAAACAGCAATACCGGCAATCAAACCTCCACCACCAACAGGAACAAAAATAGCATCCGGCTCGGTCTGGCACTGCTTCATTATTTCCATGGCCACAGTACCCTGACCAGCAATGACTTCAGGATCATCATAGGGATGGATAAATGTTCGATCCTGTTCTTTTTCTATGACCTTCGCTTGCTGATAAGCCTCATCGTAGCTATCACCATGCAGTTTGACGGTCCCCCCTAATCTTTTCACCGCATCCACTTTAATATCCGGTGTTGTTTTAGGCATTACAATAACAGCATCAATATCCATTTTATTGGCGGATAGAGCAACTCCCTGAGCATGATTCCCAGCAGATGCAGCAATCACGCCCTTATCCTTTTCCTGCTGGCTCAACTGCACCATTTTGTTATACGCACCGCGCAGCTTAAAAGAAAAAACCGGTTGTAAATCCTCTCTTTTTAAAAGTATTTGATTGCCGGTACGAATAGATAAATTAACCGCCTCATCAAGTGGCACAATATCAGCTATTTCATAGACACGAGCTTTAAGGATCTTTTTGACATAATGTTCTAACATAATTCTATCTTACCAGTCGTAAAATCATAGGGTAGGCTAACATATCTGGAATTTTTCACTAAAATCAAGGATAATAGGCTAAAATTTTTTATTAATCAAGGAATTAAAGATGAATCAGGACGAAATGAAGCAAGCTGTTGCACAAGCGGCAATAGAACACGTTGTTGCAGATACAATCATTGGTGTAGGAACAGGCTCTACAGCTAATTTTTTTATTGATGAACTGGCTAAAATCAAACATAAAATAAATGGTGCTGTGGCCAGCTCTGAAGCAACTGCTGAACGTCTGCGTGGGCATGGTATTGAAGTCTTTGATTTAAACTCTGTTAGTGAAATGTCTGTTTATATCGATGGTGCAGATGAAACCAATCAAGCTCTACATTTAATTAAGGGTGGTGGTGGTGCTTTAACCCGTGAAAAAATTGTGGCCGCCGTAGCTGATAAATTTGTCTGTATTGTTGATGAAACTAAATTAGTCAGTTATATGGGTAAATTCCCCCTACCTGTTGAAGTAATTCCTATGGCTCGCAGTTATGTCGCCAGAGAAATTGTTAAACTAGGTGGTGAACCTGTGTTACGTGAAGGTTTTACCACAGATAACGGCAATGTCATCTTAGACATACATGGTATGGAAATCATGGAACCAGTCAAACTGGAAGAGCAATTAAATGATATTGTCGGTGTAGTCACCAATGGCCTATTTGCCATGCGCCCTGCTGATGTACTATTAGTCGGCACACCTAATGGTGTAAAAGAAGGTTTTTAAGAGAGGTCCCAGGTGTGAGATATAAACTCACACCTAATACCTTTATTTCTTAGTATCAGCAGTAATTTTTTCCGCTAAAAAATCAACTACTTTAAATACATTATCATGACTTTCAGCCAGAGTACCATTGGTCATATATTTACCTTGTACCACAATATTGGGCACAGACTCAATACCATAGGCCTTGGTCATATTCTTTGCTTTACGTGTTTTTGCGGCTACTGTGAATGAACTTAAGGCCTGATCTAATTGCTCACCACTGATGCCATTTTTTTCAAAAACTACTTTTAAATCATCCATTGAGCGGGCGTGTTGACCTTCACCATGCATTGATTCAAAGATAATAGGATGCATTTTTTCCTCTACACCTAACACCTCAGCTGCATAATACAAACTTGCCAAAGCTTCCCAATTAGCACTAAAAACAGCAGGCACCTGAATTAATTTTATATTATCTGACTTTGTTTTCTGCCATTTTTCAATATAAGGCTCAAAACGATAGCAATGCGGGCAAGCATAAGAGAAAAATTCAATAACTTCCACTGTTCCATCAGTGGGTGCGGGCTGAACTTTCTTTAGTAGTTTAAACTCAATTCCTTCATCATATTCTGCCGCTACAAAACTACTCATCGTTAGCAATATAACTAAAGCTAAAACCTGACGCATAATACCTATCCTTTTAATTTTTATTTTAAAAACAACTATTATTCTATGACTATAACTCACCATAAGAGTGTAAGCCTGATAAGAACATATTAACACCAATGAAGGCAAACAGGGTAACAAATAAGCCGATAATTGCCCACCATGCCAATGGACGGCCACGCCAGCCTTTGGTCAATCTTAAGTGTAACCATGCCGCATAATTTAACCACACAATCAGAGCCCAGGTTTCTTTAGGATCCCATGACCAATATCCACCCCAAGCTTCTGCCGCCCACATAGCACCTAAAATCGTTGCCAGAGTAAAGAAAGCAAAACCCAGGGCAATGGATTTGTACATTACATCATCCAGGATTTCTAAATCAGGAAAGCGCTTAATGATAACGCCTTTTAATCCAGTCTGTTCTGCTGCATTCTCACCTTTAGCAATAAAATTAATAGCTGAGTCCTTAATCAAATAGGCAACAGCTAACATCGCAGCTAAAGCAAAGGCTCCATAGCCAACAAAATTAGCCGGCACATGAATTTTCATCCAATAGCTTTGTAGTGCAGGTACTAAAGGTTGTATTTCACTGGCACCACGAGCACCAAAGCCATACCAGAGTAAAAATGCTACAGCCGAACTAATCACTAATAAAACAAAACCACCCATAGAATAAGTTTTGTTTTTACCTTCATAATAAAGATAAAGTAAGGCGGTAATAATTGAAAATAAAATAAATACTTCATATAAATTACTCACCGGAATATGGCCGACATCTACATGAATTAAATAAGATTCACGCCAGCGTACTAATAAACCCACCAGTCCCATTACTGTAGCTGACCAGGTCATTATAGAGGCTGTTTTATTAACAAACTCTGAACCGCCAAACAAACCAATAAAATAGGTGACCGTGGCCAACACATAAAGGGCAGACATCCACATGATTGCTGACTTGCCCGAGATCAGAAATTTCAAAAAGAAGTTGCTTTCGCCCAAGGCTAAATCATTCCCATACAGATAAATAGCGAATAAGCTAAGTACTGCGACATAAATAGAATAAGCACGAACCGGCTTCCAAAACCAGCCCCATGCAATCATAGAAACAATGGTGCCAAACAAAATAGCAACTTCATAAACATCCATTAGGGATGCATACTGCTGCCATGCGTAAAAACCACTCAACAGCATCATAGCAGCCCAACCCCAGTCAAATAGACTGAGAGATCGCCAATAACTGCGTTTCTCAAATAAATTATCCACTTCCTGAGTTGTTGTCTTACTTTCTAACATTATTTTTCCTATTGGAGCAAACTCTTGAGTAACAAAAATTTGGCACAAATAATTTAAAGTCATTTTATGTTACTTAAAATAATTCGTGCCAATTTTTTTGGCT
>JADFVK010000037.1 GCA_015222495.1 Pseudomonadota bacterium | reverse complement strand
GAGTCTTCAGATGACAAAGAGTTCTCAATTGATGAAGAGTCGCCAGAATCTAAAGAATTATTATTAGATAATGAGTCACCCAAAGTAGTAGCATCGTTGTAACTGGCTTCTAATTGATCAAGTTCTGCTAATAAGTCATCATCACTGTCCAGAGTATCGAATTCTTCTTTTGCATCAGTGTTTGTTTCATCAGAAGTGGTTTCTGATGACTGCTCTGACATATGCTCATCAAGAGAAAAATCAGAGTTGTTGATATCTTGATCTGTATTAAAATCATCCTTAAGAACTGAATCTAATAATTCCTCATCTAAGGAAAAGTCAAAATCAGATTCTTCAGATGAACTTACCTGTATGGAATTATCTATTAGGCTTTCATAAATATCTTCATCGTTAGGATCAACTTTATTATTATTAAGATCATCATCTATTAATTTAGAAGCTTCATCTAAATCATCATTTTTAAAATCTATTTCGATTAGTTCTAAATCACTTTCGGCTGGTAGTGAATCTGCTATGGGTGAAGGTTCCTCTGCAGTTGGGGGCTCTATAGTTGAGTTTTGAACTACGATTAAATTTTGTTCTGCATCAAAAACCTGATCGCATTGTCCACAACGCACCATTCCATCTGCAATATCAAGAGATTCCTGAGTGACAAGGAACTGAGCCTGGCAATTTGGACATTCGGTTTGCATAAGAGAAGCTGTTCCTTGAAGCTAAATGATGAATCTAATATTAACATCTATAGATAGAATAAGCACATTGAGATTGTAACTTTATATTTTTTTTGTACCTACAATGCGAATCCAATCCTCTTTCTGCTTAATTTCATCAATATGAAACCAACGTTGATAGGCGGTAGATATTTTATCTGCCTGCTCAGCTAAAATGCCCGATAAAACGATTTTTCCACCAGGAAGTACATGTGAAGCGAGCATTTCAGAGAGTTCTACAAGGGGACCCGCAAGTATATTGGCTAATAGTAATGGACATTGTAGTTGTGAATATTGTTTCTTAAATTCAGGTACTGAAAAAGTTTTGATTTTATCAGCTACATGATTTTTTTCAGCATTGGCTTGTGTGGCAATTAGAGCCTGAGGATCCAGATCAACTGCATAGACTTGTTCTGCACCAAGTAAATTAGCAGCAATACCTAAGATACCTGAACCACAGCCATAATCTATAACATCAACAGGCTGCTCATAGTTTTCATCCAGCCAGTTCAGACAAAGTGCTGTGGTCGGGTGGGTACCTGTTCCAAAGGCCAGCCCTGGATCCAACATGATATTAACAGCCGCCGGATCCGGCGGCGTATGCCAGCTGGGACAAATCCAGACTCTTTGACCAAATTGCATGGGTTTAAAATCATCCATCCAGGCTCGGGTCCAGTCTTTATCTTCCAGGGGATTAATACTATGGCCGGGTATTTCACCATATTGAGTCTTTATGAATGATAATACGCCATTCATATCAATATCAGCTTCAAATAGTCCGGTTAAAAACAACTGATCCCATAAGGGAGTGCTGCCGACAGGAGGTTCATAAATGGGATCATCTTTGGCATCTTGCATAGTAACAGCAGCGGCACCTGCCTGACTGAGTAAGTCAGAAAGTTGTTCACTATTACTATGAGTTGCGTCGAGGGTAAGTTGTAGCCAGGGCATCTGTTTTATGTACCGGCTTTTATAAGCCTAATTTCTTCTCAAGATAATGAATATTAGTACCACCGGCTTTAAATGCATTATCTGCAAGAATATCCTGTTGTAGTGGGATATTGGTATTAATTCCCTGTATCACCATTTCACTTAAGGCGGTATTCATACGCGCAATAGCAATATCACGATCATTGCCAAAAGTAATCAGTTTACCAATCATTGAGTCATAATAGGGGGGGACGCTATAGCCGCTATAAATATGTGAATCTACTCTCACTCCTGGGCCGCCTGGGGCATGATAGGTTTCAATACGCCCTGGTGAAGGTAGAAATGTTTTAGAATCTTCAGCATTAATTCGACATTCTATGGAATGTCCCTTAATTTCAATATCACTTTGAGAAAAGCTTAATGGTAGGCCTGCTGCAACGCGAAGCTGTTCTCTAACCAGATCGACTCCAGTAATAAATTCAGTGACAGGATGCTCAACCTGTATGCGGGTGTTCATTTCAATAAAATAGAATTCGCCATTTTCATATAAAAATTCAAAGGTACCTGCACCACGATAACCAATTTTACGACAGGCTTCTGCACAACGATTACCAATTTTTTGGCGAATTTCTTCAGAAATTCCCGGTGCCGGTGCTTCTTCAACTACTTTCTGATGACGACGCTGCATAGAGCAATCACGTTCACCAAGATGTACAGCATTACCATGTTCATCTGCGATGACCTGAATTTCAATATGACGCGGAGTTTCCAGATATTTTTCCATATATACTTCGTCATTACCAAAAGTAGCACCAGCCTCTGTTTTGGTTAATGAGATAGCATTGAGTAAGCTTGCTTCAGAGCGTACTACGCGCATTCCACGACCACCACCACCACCGGAAGCCTTGATAATAACCGGATAGCCAATATCACGGCCCAGACCTATATTGATATCAGGATCCTCACCCAATGCACCATTGGAACCGGGTACTGTTGGAACGCCTGCGGCTACCATGGCCTTAATTGCCTGTACCTTATCACCCATGGTACGAATCGATTCCGGACGTGGGCCAATGAAAACAAAGCCACTTTCTTCAACACGCTCGGCAAAATCTGCATTTTCAGATAAAAAACCATAGCCGGGATGAATAGCCTGTGAGTCAGTTACCTCTGCCGCACTAATAATAGCAGGTACATTTAAATAACTTTCCAGAGAGGAAGCGGGGCCGATACAAACGGATTCATCAGCAAGAATGACGTGCTTGAGTGTTTTATCTGCTTCAGAATGTACAGCAACGGTCTTAATGCCTAATTCGCGGCATGCACGTTGGATACGTAATGCGATTTCACCTCGATTGGCGATAACTAATTTCTCAAACATTGATTATTTCCAGAGTTTAATAGGGCTGATTTAATAAATTCAAGTTTTTCTTAAAGACAATTTATTGAGCTAAATATTTTCTATTTGTCTAAAGGCTTTTAGTCAATAATACAAATGGCCTGACCATATTCTAGTGGTTCGCCATTTTCAACACAGATAGCCTTGATGGTGCCGCTGACATCAGCTTCAATTTGATTGAGCAGTTTCATGGCTTCAATGATAGCAATGGTATCACCCTTACTGACAGTTTGACCGACCTTTATAAAGGGTGCTGCTCCAGGTGCAGAAGCACTATAATAGGTACCTACCATAGGTGCAGTGACCTCATGACCGGTAATTGTTTCTTCAGCAGGTGCAGCAGCTTCTGCTGCAGGTGCTGCAACTGGAGCTGCTGCCGGCATAGCTGGTGGATAATAACCAGGAGGAGCAATATTGGCTGCAGGAGCAGTGCCATTGCGTGAAATTCTCACAGACTCTTCGCCTTCATGAATTTCAATCTCTGCTACACCTGACTCGTCAAGCAACTCAATTAATTTCTTTATTTTACGGATATCCATATTTTAAACCTTAATATTATTGCTTGTCTTCTAAATGAAAACAGGCGTATTCTAATGCTAATTCATAACCCTTTGAGCCTAAACCACTGATAACACCAATGGCAATATCAGAGAAAAATGATTGGTGACGAAATTCTTCCCGTTTATAAACATTGGACAGGTGTAGTTCAATAAAGGGAATATTAACTCCCAACAATGCATCTCTTAGTGCAACACTGGTATGAGTAAATGCTGCAGGGTTAAATATAATAAAATCTATGTGTGTTTGATAAGCTTCATGAATGGCTTCAATAAGCTGAGTTTCTGCATTGCTTTGCAGACATTCTAATTGGTGACCAGCATCCTTAGCCTGATGAATCAAAGTTTTGTTGATATCATCTAATGTTTGATGACCATAAATAGCAGGCTCACGTAATCCTAATAAATTTAGATTTGGTCCATTGAGCAACAATAACTTTGCCATTTAAATTCTAGCCCTGGATATATATTTAGTTAATCTTATCGTTATTTTGTCGAAAATAAGAGGCTAACAGCGTCGATTAAGCTTAAAAAGTTTTTATTGAACCCATTTTGCAATAGTTGAATGATTTTGTCCAGAAATATTAGCTTAATTGCTGTTTTTTTAAAGTTAACAACAAATAACGACAAGATCCATGCAAATCAGCACAAATATAATTTTGTAAAGGTTTATAGTAGAGGTTTAATTTGGCTTAATAATTTATTTTTGGAAATTAATCCACCGGCACGAAAACGAATAATACCGTTTTTGTCGATAAGAATACTATAAGGCAAGGCACCACTACGATTACCGTAAAGTTGTGAAACCTGCATAGCAGATTGACCACCGACAAGAATGGGATAGCTAACCTGCAGCTGTTTCACAAAGTCAGCTATTCGTTTCTCATCATCAATACCAACGCCGATGACAACAAAACCCTGCTCTTTATATTGCTCATAGACTTCAATAAAGTCCGGCATTTCACGGCGACAGGGAGGACACCAGGTGGCCCAGAAATTTAATAATACGACTTTATTATTCCATTGTGAAAAAGCCTGGGGCTGACCCTGAAGGTCAGGGAGAGTAAAATTCTGGCGTTTTAAGGTATGTGATTTATTCACTGTTTCAGTTTGCTCAGAGTTATCCTGAGGATAAAAAAGCAACCAGGAAAGTATTAATATACAAATACCGGTTATGCTGATAATTAAATTTTTCATCTTACTTCTTTTTGTGACACTAACTACTGATTTAATAATAGAACATGTTGAGTGAATTCATCACCATCCTTATAGCCAACTAGTCTAAAGTTTTTTGCTTCACCCGTTTGTGGTTTAAAAAATAAAATAGCCGGTGGTGCAGGAATTTTATAGGCTTTAAGCAATGCTTCGTCAAGTTCATCCATTTCTGTGACATCTGCCTGTAGTACGATGAAGTTATCCAGTGCTGAGATAACTTTATCTGATTTAAATGTGGTGCTTTCCATTTTTTTACAATAAACACACCAGTCAGCATAGAAATCAAGCATTACCATCTTATTTTCTTGTTTTGCCTGTGCTAATTTTTGCTGTAAATCTTCATTTGATTTTATTTTCTCAAAAGCCACATGCTGGACTTTAACAGAGCCATTATTGGCTGAGCTATAAGCAAATGAATTCTTTAAGGGTTGAAAATAATCATCATTACCAGAAGAGGCACCAATGATCAATAAACTGCCATAGAGCATGAACACTAAGCCTATTGATTTCCATAAACGTGCCCAGCCCGTGGTATTGTCATGAATAGGAGTTAGAGCCCCCATATAAACACCGGAAGCTAATAATAATATAGCCCATAGCCACATGATAATGACTCCAGGTAAGACTCTTTCCATCATCCAGATAGCTACTGCCAGCATAGAGACACCGAATACGGCTTTAACTGTATCCATCCATACACCGGCTCTGGGCATGAGTTTACCTGCGGAAGTACCGATGATTACCAGAGGTACGCCCATGCCTAGACTCATGACAAATAGGGCACTGCCACCTAAGATGGGATCACCGGTTTGACCGATAAATAATAAGATACCCATCAGTGGTGGAGCCATACAGGGACCTACTATCAAGGCGGATAAAACGCCCATAATAGCAACGCCAATTAAGGTACCGCCTTCTTGTTTATTGCTGAATTCAGATAATTTTGATTGCAATGAAGAAGGAAGTTGCAGATTGTAAAAACCAAACATAGAAAGGGAAAGTGCAATAAAAATCAGTGCAAAACTACTTAAGACCCAGGGATCCTGGAATATGACCTGAATATTTTTTCCTGATAAACCAGCAATGACCCCCACCATGGTATAAACCACAGCCATGGATAATACATAAACAACAGACATCACAAAGGCGTTATTACCGGCTTTATCACCTTGTCCTGCGACAATACCCGAAAGAATCGGAATCATCGGGAAAACACAGGGGGTAAATGCTAGCCCTAAGCCAATCAGGAAAAAAGTAATAAGAGCAATAAAGGTATTTTCAGAACTTAAAATGCCGGCTAAAATATCTTGTTCTGACTGTAAGGTGTCACTGCTTTGTTTTTCAGAAGTGCTTGTATTTGGGGTAATATTAGTCTTTTGAGTCGTTGTTGATAAAGAAAATGAAGAAACATCCAGCTCAACATTCTTCTTTACTTTGGGATAACAAATACCTGACTCAGAACAGCCCTGATAAGTGGCTTTTACAACTAAAGGCTTAGATGTGTCGCCATTGCCACTGATGGGTAGGTCTATAACCAGATCTTTATAGTAGGCTTCATAATCACCGAGATACTCATCATTTTTTGGCTTGCCTTTGGGCAGTATGGGTAAATCAATAGCAAAGCCATCAGCATTAATCAGTTCAAATTTAAGTTTATCTTTGTAGAGATAATGTTTGTCAGCAATAGAGAAGATGGCGGAGAGTTGATTTTTATTGCTATCTGATTTATTCACGGAAAGAGAAAATTTAAAGGCTTCCTCAATATCAAGGAAATCATCCTCAGGCATTTCAGTATTACCCATATTTGCCAGAGATTCTAAACTATTAGAACTGGATAGCGGTGCTTGTTTTTCTATATTTGCTACAGCTGTTTGATTAGATTGAATTAACTTTAGAGTTTGTTTGAGTGGTGGATAACAGATACCGCCTGAAGCACAGCCCTGAGATTTAGCTGTAATTGAAAAAGATTCGCCTG
>JADFVK010000036.1 GCA_015222495.1 Pseudomonadota bacterium | reverse complement strand
GTCGCTTCCAATACCTTATCTGCTCGAGCAATCAATTCAATAATATCAGCAACCATCGCTTCAAGTAAATCAAAGGATTTCTCTTCAACTAAGGCAATAATTTGCTTGGTTAATACCTTATAATTACAGGCATCATCAACGGAGTCCGTCTTGGCTGCATGACTGGCATCATAGCCCAGATGAATATTAACAATCACATCCTGTTTTTTAGTTTTTTCTTCTTCATTAAAACCAATAAATGTTCTTAAGCGTAAGTTTTTAACATGAATAGTAGCCAGCATAAAATTCCTAGCGAATCAGATGTAAAAATTCAGCACGAGTTGCCGGTGTATCACGAAAAGCACCCAGCATCATCGAAGTCGTCATCATAGAATTTTGTTTTTCTACACCACGCATCATCATACATAAATGTTTAGCTTCCAGAACCACCCCAACCCCTCTTGCTCCAGTCACCTGCATAATAGTTTCAGCAATCTGCTTGGTCATATTTTCCTGAATCTG
Organism: Pseudomonadota bacterium; assembly: GCA_015222495.1. Taxonomy (GTDB): domain Bacteria; phylum Pseudomonadota; class Gammaproteobacteria; order GRL18; family GRL18; genus GRL18. Next base: position 6,738 of record JADFVK010000036.1, on the reverse strand, counting down.
TAAACGTCGCGCATACATATCAACAATTCGGGCAATTTTAGATAAGCCAATCACTTTCCCCTGCGGTAAATAAGCCACATGACATTTACCGATAAAGGGTAAAAGATGATGCTCACAGAGTGAATATAGTTCAATATCCTTTACCAGAACCATTTCATCATTATCGGACTCAAAAATAGCACCATTGACGACTTCATCAATATCCTGACGATATCCCCTGGTTAAAAACTTGAATGCTTTAGAAGCACGTTCTGGCGTATCTCTTAAACCATCACGGTCCAGATCTTCCCCTACAGCCAAAATAATATTGGCAAAATTTTCTTTCATTCTTTCTTCTACTTTTTTATTGTTGAGCTACTGTCTCTTAGCTTTTTGCAACTTCTCATAAGCCCCTAATAAACTCTGATGAGTCTGAAAACCTTCTAAATTCATACCCGCATCAAATAAACCATCATATGCTTTTTTACCCTCTATCAAAGCCATACAACTTTCTATATTTGGGCGACCATATAAATTTTCCAGTCCCTCAAGGTATAAATCTTCCGTTCGCTTATCATCCAGACGAATTTCCAATAGAGCAATCAATGCCTGATAGAAAGTAGCACGTTCAGCAGATAGCTGATCCAGCTCAATACACCATTGTGCCCATTCCAAAGCCTGCTCATGATCACCACAATGCAAAGCCAGCATCCCCTTTAGCTCACCTAAGCGCAAGGACTCCCAAATACTTTTCGGATCAGCTGCAATACCAATCAAACCACACACATCCGAATGTTCACTAAATTCACTCTGTTCTAAATCATCCAGTAACTGTCGTGCCTGATCAGTATCCAGTTTTCCTAAAGAAAGAATTCTTTCTCTAAGCGCCATACCTTCATTATTATTTTGCCAGTATAATTCTTCAACGGGATAAATTTCAGAAATACCAGGAATAATAATACGACAGCCATAAACGCCTAAATGTTCATAATCTGCAATATAAACAGAAGTTTTTTCCTTACCGATAGTTTCATCCAGTATAGAAATTAAAAATTCACATTCTGACAATGTATTATTGTCAAAATCCCAGTACACAAACTCATAGTCCTTTTCCTGCTTAAAAAAGTCATAGCTGATTAAACCACTTGAATCAATAAAATGAGTCTCCAAATTAATCGGATCAGCCACCGCCTCATCATCAAAGCAAGGCCTTTGAAAACCATCTAAAGAGTCCAGACGTCTTCCCTGCAGCAGTTCCGTCATGGTTCTATCCAATGCCACCTCAAAGCTAGGGTGTGCACCAAAAGAAACCAGACTACGCCCACTGCCCGCCTCTATCATGGTAATTGCAATCACCGGATAAACACCGCCTAATGAGGCATCTTTAACTTCAATAATAAAACCTTCCTGTTCCAGCTCATGCTTAGCTTCCAATACCTTGGGAGACAAATCCAGAATATGTTCAGGAATTAAGGGCAGACTGATGCGTTCTGCAATAATACGATTTTTTACATAACGCTCAAAAATTTCTGATACGGCCTGCGTGCGGGCTTCCATCTTAGAATTACCGGCAGACATACCATTACTGACATAAAGATTGCCAATAATATTCACTGGAAACCAGCTTGTTAGCTGATCAGCATAACGCACAAAAGGCAGGGCACAAATACCACGCTGGGTATTGCCAGAGTTAGTATCTACCAGTGATTCAGGCGTCAGTTTCTGTTCTGGATTATAAAAAGACCATAGCTCTTCATTTAACAGCCCTTTTGGCATGCCCCTGGCATCTTTTTCAGCATCCAGAGCAAACCACTGCTCATTGGGATAGTGCACAAAGTCACCCTGCGCTATGCTTTGTCCCAGAAAATAATCAGCAAAGAAATAATTACAATTTAAGCGCTCAAAAAACTCTCCCAGCGCACTGGCCAGACAAGCATTTTTGCTGCTTCCCTTGCCATTAGTAAATAATAAAGGACAGTTCTTATCTCGGATATTCACCGAATAGATATGTTTCACAGGGTTAAGCCATAAGACTTCCTCAATATCAAAGCCTAGATGCTTCAACTGAGTCTGCATTTTCTCTATAGAGACTTCTAAAGCCTCATCCTTCCCTTTAATATAAGTCTTAGTCATTTTACTTCCAGCATGTTTTTCTAGGATAACAATCAGTATATTTGTTACAATGTTAGGCGAAACTTAATGAGAATACCTAATAGGCTCTCAATATGTCAACAAAAATATCCTTATTCTTTTACCCTTGCCTGGATAGTTAAAAATAGATACCGAAACCGGTCTCAATGAAAGCTTTAATAACTCAGGAATCTCTCTTCAACAAAAAAACCCTTTCATTAAAATAACTCATATTTTGCGATCGAGGACTGCGGTTTTCTACTTTTATGTCTGCTATTTCCAGGCATTTTATCGAAAAATGGGATTGATAGAGCTGATAAACCTCTTCTTCGGTAACAGAAAAAGGCGGTCCTTGTTTCTCATTTTCATCATAATCCAGGATTACTAACAATATTGAAACTTTTTCAGGTAAAATTTCTAATAGTTTTTTGACATATTTTTTTCTCATATTCGATGGCAATGCAACCAGAGATGCTCTATCATAAACTGTTGTAATTTCAGTTAGTTGCTCTTTTTTTAGTGCAAAGAAATCACCACAAATAATATCCACTTCTGCACTCTGCCAGTGAGTGAGTTCCACTTGATCTCCATCAGAATTTTCATTAAAAATTACAGATTTACTTGCAATTAACTGTTGTTCTGTATAAAAATCCTTTACCGCAAGGCAACTTAATTCATTGCCGGTGACTCGATATCCCTGTTGATGAAGGTAATATAAATCATGGCTTTTACCGCATAGTGGTACAAATACATGACTATTTTCTGGTTGTCCCAATTTGGATAAATATTTAGATAGATAAGGGTTTGTTGCGTCAAGATGAAAACCAATACGGCCTTGCTGCCAACGTTGCAGCCAAAATGAATGATGCATATTTTTGTAAGTCCTGAAGGTGAATTTCTATAAGCTTAATTATAGACAAAATAAATAATATAAATATAGAATCAAGACAAAAAAGTTAAATTATTATGGGAAAATCATTAGTAATTGTGGAGTCGCCTGCCAAGGCTAAAACGATTAATAAATATCTCGGCAAAGAGTACGTCGTGAAATCAAGTGTGGGTCATATTCGTGATCTGCCCACCAGCGGCAGTAGCCGCAAATCTGCAATGACACCTAAGGAAAGAGCTAAGTTAGCAGCACAATCACGTAAGTTAGACCCTGAAGAGCGTGAAAAGAGAAAGAAAATACGTGCTAATACAGCGCTGATTGAGCGCATGGGTATTGATCCGGAAAATGGCTGGAATCCACAATATGAAACCATGCCGGGTAAGGAAAAAGTCATTGCTGACTTAATGAAACTGGCAAAAAACTCTGACACCATCTATCTCGCGACTGATTTGGACCGCGAGGGAGAAGCCATTGCCTGGCATTTAAGAGAAACTCTGGGCAAAGATAAAAATATTGAATTTAAACGTGTCGTGTTTAATGAAATCACCGAAAAAGCTATTCAGGAAGCCTTTGCCAAACCCGGCACTTTGAATATGGATCATGTGAATGCACAGCAAACACGACGTTTTCTAGATCGTGTAGTGGGTTATATGGTGTCTCCCCTATTATGGAAAAAAGTCGCAAGGGGCTTATCTGCGGGTCGTGTTCAATCAGTAGCAGTGAAGTTAGTGGTGGAACGTGAGCAGGAAATTCATGCTTTTAACCCTGAAGAATATTGGGAAGTTTATGCTGATTTAATCAGCATAAAAAAAGAGCAGGATAATATTCATGCACAGGTGGTTAAGTATCAGGGTAAAGAGTTTCGTCCTAAAAATAAGGCTGAAACTGATAGTGCTTTGGCGATATTAGAAAAGTCTGACTATTTATTAAGCAAGCGGGAAACTCGTCCTACCAGTAGTAAACCTAAAGCACCTTTTATTACCTCTACATTACAGCAGGCTGCCAGCACGCGAATGGGCTTTGGTGTTAAAAAGACTATGATGTTAGCTCAGCGTCTGTATGAGGCTGGTTATATCACTTATATGCGTACTGACTCTACCAATTTGAGTACTGAGGCTGTGGCCAGCGGGCGTGATTATATTAAAAATAATTATGGCCAGAAATATTTACCGGAAAAGCCTAATATTTATAGCAGTAAAGGCGGTGCTCAGGAAGCTCACGAAGCAATACGTCCTTCTGATGTGAATACTAAAGCAACCGATATTGCCGGTGTTGACAGAGATGCACAACGTCTTTATGAACTGATTTGGCGCCAATTTCTTGCCTGTCAGATGATGCCTGCGCGTTATGAAAATACGACTTTAACCATTAGCGCCTCTGAGTATGACTTAAAATTAAAAGGACGCACTATTTTATTTGATGGCTGGACACGAGTAATGAAAGCCATTGCAAAGTCTGCTGAAGAAGTCATTTTACCGGCAGTTAAAGAAGGTGATACTTTCAGTTTAGCAGCTTTATCTCCATTTCAGCATTTCACCAAGCCACCAGCAAGATTTTCAGAAGCCAGCCTGGTACGTGAACTGGAAAAAAGAGGTATTGGACGGCCTTCAACTTATGCCAGCATTATTTCTACTATTCAGGATCGCGGCTATGTAACAACACAGAATAAGCGCTTTTATGCAGAGAAAATTGGTGCCATTGTGACTGAGCGCCTAAGTGAAAGTTTTAATGAGTTAATGACTTATTCTTTTACCTCGGAGATGGAAGAAAAGCTGGATAAAATTGCTACCGGTGATAAGTATTGGCAGGATATTTTAGATGACTTTTATCAGGATTTTAAAGGGCAATTAGAAGTCGCTGATAGTGAAGAAGGCGGTATGCGTGCTAATGATCCAACGCCAACAGATATCCATTGTCCGGATTGCGGCCGTGATATGATGGTACGCACTGGCTCTACCGGTGTATTTTTAGGTTGTTCAGGATATAGTCTGCCTCCTAAAGAACGCTGTAAAGGTACTTTAAATCTGATTCCAGGTGATGAAGCGGTTGATACAGAGCAGGATGAAGAAAGTGAAGCTAAGGCTCTGATAGAGCGTGAGCGTTGTCCTATTTGTGATACTGCCATGGATAGTTATTTAATTGACGAGCAGCGCAAGTTACATCTTTGTGGTAATAATCCTGATTGTGAGGGTTTTATTGTTGAGGTGGGGCAATATCGTATCAAGGGTTATGACGGTCCAATTATCGAGTGTGATAAGTGTGGCAGTGATATGCAACTCAAGTCAGGACGTTTTGGTAAATATTTTGGCTGTACCGGTGATGATTGTAAAAATACCCGAAAGTTATTAAGAAGTGGTGAGGCTGCACCACCAAAGGCTGATCCCATACATATGAAAGAGCTTCCCTGTGAGAAATCTGATGGTTATTTTGTATTGCGTGATGGAGCAGCTGGTATATTTATGGCCTCCAGTGCTTTTCCACGTTCCAGAGAGACACGGGCACCTTTAGTAAGTGAATTATTGGCTCATAAGGAAGAATTGGATCCGAAGTTTTTATATCTTTGCGAAGCACCTATAGAGGATAATAAGGGACGTCCGGTTATGATCCGCTTTAGCCGAAAAGCTAAAGAACAATATGTAATGTCGGAAGATAACGATGGTAAGGCAACAGGCTGGAACGCACATTACGTGAATAAGCAATGGGATATTGAGTTGCCCAAACCTAAGCGCAAAGCAGCGAAGAAGAAAGCGGCTAAAAAGAAGGTGGTCAAGAAGAAGGTTAGTAAGAAAAAGGTATAATTTATTGTTAAAACCAACCCCCTCAGTCCCCCTTCTACCAAAAGTAGGCGCTCTTAGGCGAAGAAAGGGAGACGTAAGAGCACAAACAACACAGGTTAAAATTGGTAATATCCTTATTGGTGGAAATAATCCCATCGTGGTGCAATCCATGACCAATACGGATACGGCTGATGTGATGGCAACGGTGCAGCAATGTGCTGAGTTATCAAAGGCTGGTTCTGAGCTGGTGCGCATTACGGTGAATACTGATGCAGCGGCAGAAGCGGTGCCACGGATTGTTGATCAATTAGAGAAAATGAATCTTGATGTACCTCTGGTGGGGGATTTTCATTTTAATGGGCATAAGCTGTTAAGCCAACATCCTGATTGTGCTCAGGCTTTGGCAAAGTATCGTATTAATCCGGGAAATATTGGCCGTGGTAATTCCAGAGATGATAAGTTTGCACAATTAATTGATATTGCTTGTACTCATGATAAGGCCGTACGTATTGGAGTAAACTGGGGCAGTCTGGATCAGGAATTAATGGCGCAGATGATGGATCAAAATAATCATCTTTCCACTCCCAGAGAGACTATCGATGTGATGCATGATGCCTTAATTACTTCAGCATTGGATTCCGCACAGGCCGCTGAAAAACAGGGTCTGGCACATAATAAAATTATTTTATCCTGCAAAATGTCCGGAGTTCAGGATCTGATCAAGGTTTATCAGGATCTAAGTCAGCGTTGTGACTACGCCTTACACCTTGGTCTGACAGAGGCGGGTATGGGTAGTAAGGGTATTGTGGCATCCACTGCTGCATTAGCTATTTTATTACAACAGGGTATTGGCGATACGATACGTATTTCTTTAACACCTGAACCTGGTGCACCCAGAGAAAAAGAGGTTCAGGTAGCCCAGGAAATATTACAATCTCTGGAATTACGCTCTTTTACACCTAC
>JADFVK010000229.1 GCA_015222495.1 Pseudomonadota bacterium | reverse complement strand
TTAAAATCAACCCAGTAGTTAAGGTCATCAGATAAAGCTTGTCTTGCCTCTTTGCTCATAGGAATATTCGATGGGACTTTTTGTTTATGTTCACCACGAAGAATTGCCAGAATTGTTTTTAGGGTTCGCCCTTTATCGTGACCTCTTAATTGCTTAACATTTTCCAGAAGAAAAGCTTTAGGCCGGCATTCAGACATAATACGTTGTATCTCAAAGAACATAGTGCCACGTGTATCACTAAAGCCTTCTTTGAGTCCTGCTTGTGAAAATGTCTGACAGGGAAAACCGGCTAATAATATATCGTGTTCAGGTACATCACTGGCCTTAATCTTAGTAATATCACCGTTAGGTACTTCACCATAATTTGCTATGTATGTTTTTTGAGCAAATTTGTCCCATTCTGAAGTAAAGACACATTCACCACCCAGTTCCTGAAATGGAAGACGGATGCCACCGATACCTGCAAACAAATCGATAAACTTAAATTTTGTTTTTTTTCTTTTATTAGTACGAAAAGGGGCTTTATTCCTTAACTCTTTGAGTCTGTTCTCAAGATTTTTGATGTCTTCAAGTTTTTTTTGAGTTGGTTTATGCTCGCCAGTTTCCCAGCCACGAACAGTTCTTTCACCAGTAGAGTTCATACCAAGTAAGTTTGCAAATTCTGTTCGCCCTAAAGCAAGTTTTTCTCGTGTTTCTCTGATATATTCAGCTATATCATTGTTTTTATTAGCTGTTAACATGCGGTGCTCTACTTATCCGGTTTATGACCTGGTGATGATAGCACTGGGTGTTAGTACAAGCAATATTTGTTTTAGGAGTAAACATGAGATTTGATACTTTTGCTGAAGCATGCAACAACCTGAATAGTGAAATGGATTTTTGTTATAAATCCATAGCACCATCGATTGAGTTTTCAAATACAGGACGTAGGGGAGGAAAAAAATATTTTTCTATTACCTTAATAACATTGATTAGTGTGCTAAAAGATATCAGAAATAACATCGGCAAGTTTTCCCCCAATTCTGATTACGTTGAAGGTATATGGAGAGATTTATTTTCTGAATATTTAACTGACCCTGCAGTTAATGCATTATCAACAGTACAAACACTGCCACTTTTTGCAGCAATTGGAAAAACTTTACACATCGTTAACACTCCAGATGCATTGTATAGTGATAAATCCATGACTTTAAATACAGCATTCTTAACGGCTGCAATTGATTATTTAGAATCCCAACTACCTGACGAAGAGCTTTATTTTTCCACACCTTCCGCTACACACTCTACAGCTAAAAAAGGTGAAAATATTATCTACTATGGTGCTCCGGGAACTGGAAAAAGCCACACCATAGATGATGAAGTAGATGAGGCAAACACTATTCGGACAGTATTTCATGCTGATACCACAAACAGTGACTTTATGGGTTGTCTTAAACCAAAAATGAATGGTGGGGCTATTGAATATGAATTTCGTCCAGGACCGTTCACCAATGCGGTGTGCAACGCAATAAAAGATCCCGAACATCATCACTGGCTAGTTATAGAAGAAATAAACAGAGCGCCTGCTGCTGCAGTATTTGGTGAAATTTTTCAGTTGCTGGACAGAGAACATGGGACTGGTGGAAGCCGTTATAGTATTACTCTTTCAGATCTCGATATGAGAGCTTATATTGAAAAAGAAACAGATATAACTCTTGAACAAGGCAAGCTAAGTCTCCCTGGAAATTTAACCTTACTGGCTACAATGAACAGTAGTGATCAGGCAGTAATGCCGTTAGATACTGCATTCAAACGTCGCTGGCAATTCCGGTATATTCCACTGGATTTTGATGAGTCTTATAAAGCAGGTGAAAAAGCTTGTGCGGATGGTAATCTGAAAATTCCTGATCGGGCTGGAAGAGAGGTTGAAGTTAGCTGGAAAAACTTTGCTACAACAATAAACACATTACTAACAGAACAGGATATACCTGAAGACAGACATCTCGGTCCGTTTTTTCTTTCAGAGGAAGAAATGAAAAACAATCCAAAAGAAGCATTGACTGGAAAGTTGTTTATGTATCTTTGGGATGATGTGTTGCGACATGGTATGAAAGATACGGTGTTTGATTCTGAGGTCAAGACATATGGTCAGCTGACACGTAAATATAACAATAGTGAAAAAATATTTAGTGACAGTTTTTATCATTTATTAGTGTCAGAGTATTTTGAACCTGAATCACTTTTAAGAGAAGTTGCTGAAGAGAATCCTGATTATAAAACAGATGAATAAAATAACTTGTCCCAAAATATATTCTGACAGAGCTTTGTTGTCTGAATTACCGAAACATGTTTCTGAAGAAATCAGACAGCGGGGACTTACACTTAATGGAACAATTGAGACAGTATCTTTTGTTGGTGTATTAATACAGGAAGAAGGCACCTGTGTTTTTCTTCCACGATCAGTTCAGTGTGACATCACGGAACAATTAGCTCTGGCATCGAACACATTAAAAGCAGTAGAAAAATATGGCCGTGAAAGTGAAACAAGCATTGATAGTATGGATGAAGGTGACGGAAGAAAAAGCCTGAATCAACTCAGCTTAATCGTTTCATTACTTGACGACTTCAGACAAAACGGGATTTATACCCGACGCAGAGAAGTAAGAAAACTTAATCTGGGTAGAACTGACTGGAAGAAAACAGTTAATCGAGTAATCCCGTTTCCTGGCAGGAGTGGTCAACCCGTTTATTTAGATACGCACGGTATAAAGAGGCAGTATTTTAATAACTGTGAAATTGCAATAATACACGCCAGTGTCATTCACCAGCTAGATATTAATTTCTCGTGGATAGTTACAGGAAATATTCGGCCAATAGCTCCGGAACTGAGAGACTATTCTACACCTAAAGGAAATGCTAAATATCAGATATCAAAGTTAAAGAATGAACTTAGTCAAACTTATTCAGATCGTGATATCAGATTATTAAAGTTACTTATAAGATATCTACAGACAGATAGTGGTACTGATACATCAAACTTTATTGCAGGGCTTGGAAAGTTTCACTTCTGCTGGGAACATATGCTTGGTAAGGTTTTAAAAAATACAGTTAGCCTCAACAATAAGTTGCCAACTCCTGCTTATATCGATAAAAGTGGAAATGTACTGACTGCTAATGAAAAAGGTATGAGAACGGATATCATTTTGCATAATAAAAAAGAGAACAGATATACAGTTGCTGATGCCAAATATTATGCTGCAACAAACGTGAGAAATGCTCCTGGTTGGGGTGATATAGTAAAGCAACTGTTCTATGAAAAAGCACTGAAAACACTTGATACAGGTGCGATGATAAAAAATGCCTTTATTTTTCCCGGAAAGGAAGGAAATTTAAAAGAAGCCAGAATAAGGAACAGGCTAGAAAGTACTGATGAAGTACCTATTTATATCAATGAGTTTAAACCCATTCACTGTTTCTACACAGATCCAATGGAAGTTATAGAACATTATCTGAAAGGTAACAAAATGGATCAATTAACGGAGCTATTACTTAAGAAAGAAGCTTGATAAAGCTGGAAATTATAGCGTGAAACATATTGTTTCTAACAACAACATAATAATTTAATAATGAGTTTGAAAACATGAACTGGGTAACAAGTAATGACTGATGTCCACTCAAAAAAAATCCGTAGCAAGAATATGGCTGCGATTAAATCAAAAGATACAAAACCAGAATTAATAATCAGAAAAGCACTTTTTGCACAAGGTTTCCGTTATAAATTGCATGATAAAAAATTACCCGGTAAACCAGACCTTGTTTTTCCAAAATATCATGCAATCATTTTTATTCATGGTTGTTTCTGGCACAGGCATAATAATTGCCACTTGTTTAAGTGGCCTAAATCCAGAACGGATTTCTGGAAGAAAAAAATTAATCGAAATATTGAAGTTGATAAACGTAATTATAAACAACTTAAAAAAGATGGCTGGTATATATTGACCGTTTGGGAATGTGCTTTGAAGGGAAAGAAAAAATTGCCATTCAATCGAATGATAGATGATATTTCTAATTGGCTCGAATTCGGCACAAGAGATAAAGTTATTAAAGGAAAGTAAAATTAGCAATTACTTTATAAAATAAATACATGCTTGCATTCATTAAAAACTGGTTAAACCGCCGTATCATTAAAAACTCAATCATGACTCAGTATGATTGGGATGAAGCCTTTTCTTATTTGCCTTTGTTTAAAGGTTTTTCTGAATCAGAAATTATAAAACTCAAAGAACTGACTATTTTATTTATGCACGATAAAACCTTTGAAGGGGCGCAAGGGTTTATTGTGACTCCTGTCATGC
>JADFVK010000228.1 GCA_015222495.1 Pseudomonadota bacterium | reverse complement strand
GTTGCGGCCCTACCCTGTTGGGTATTAAACCAGCAGGTATTACAGCAATATCATATCAGTGCTCTAGCACTTGGAAAAGAAGAGGTCTGGGGTACTCTATATGCAGCAATACGTAAGGAAGATATAGAACAGTCTTATTATAAGCACTTTATTCAATTAGCCAGGCAAACCATTAAAAGTCATCTTGAAGGAATTATTCCTATTGATGAAACTGATACTCAGTGACAAAAAACAGCTTACTTTTTATCGGTCATTTATGGCCTGAACCTACGTCTTCTGCAGCCGGTTATAGAACCCTGGCCTTGCTCAAAGCATTATCCAAATACTGGTCGCTACACTTTGCCTGTGCTGCCGCACAAACTGAATATTGTGCTGATCTTAAAGCACTTGATATTATCAGCCATGAAATTAAGCTCAATGACTCTGATTTTGATCAGCTCGTTATTGATTTAAAGCCCTCTATTGTATTTTATGATCGTTTTATTAGCGAGGAACAATTTGCTCCCAGAGTACAGCAACACAGCCCTGAAAGTATTAATATTATAGATACTCAAGACCTGCATTTCCTACGTAGAGCCAGACAAAAAGCTCTAAATACTCAACAGGAAATTCAATTACAATCAGATGATGCAATACGAGAAATTGCAGCCATTTTACGTAGTGATCTGAGCTTAATTATCTCTAGCTATGAAATGCAATTATTAATTGAACAGTTTAAACTCTCTACAGATCTCTTACATTACTGCCCTTTTATGTTGTCTAGTGACAAGCAGACAGTTACTACTGATTTTAATGAGCGCAAAAACTTTGTCATGATAGGTAATTTTCTTCACCCACCTAACTGGGATGCTGTGCAATGGTGTTATCAATTCATCTGGCCCCAAATCAGAGCACAATTACCTGAAGCTCAAATTCATATTTATGGTGCTTATACACCAGATAAAGCCCTACAATTGCATCAGCCTGATAAAGGTTTTTTCATCAAAGGACGTGCCGATAATGCACTGGAAACTTTGGCAAAATACCGGGTGAATCTGGCACCTTTACGTTTTGGTGCGGGTATTAAAGGTAAAATTGCCGATGGTTTTATGGTGGGAACACCTTGTGTCACCACCCCTATTGGTCAGGAGGGCATGGCTGACAACCTCCCTTGGGGCGGCCTTATTGCTGAAGATAGCAATAATGGAGATCAAATTGCTGATAAAGCCATACAGCTTTATAAGGATCAATCTCTATGGCAACAATGCAGTAAAAATGGTCATCAGATTATTGAGCAGAAGTTTAATGAAAACCAACATGCTGAACAGTTGATAACAAGAATAAAACAATTAGAAGAAAATTTATCCAATCAGAGGAAAAATAATTTTTACGGCCAGATATTACGCCACAACCTTTATCGTAGTCAGTATTTTATGAGCAAGTGGATTGAAGAGAAAAACAAATAGCTAAATCAACTATGAGTTTACTCAAGTTCCTCACTCAACTGCATCCATTCTTCTTCTACTAAATCCAGTGACTTGGTCACTTGTGATTGCTGCTGTAATAAATCCTTTAAATTCTGCTTTTCACTGTCTTCATAGATTTTTGGATCAGTTAATAAGGTTTCCAGTTTTTCTTTTTCTGAACTCAGTTTTTCCATGTCTTTTTCTAGTTTTTTAAGCTTATTTCGCAAGGGTTGCAGCTGTTTACGTTTTTCTGCCTCATCTCTTTTTTGTTCTTTTTTAGATTTTCCTGAAGAAGCATCCTCTGCAGGTATGTTTTGACTTGTCTGGTTTTCCTGCCGTTTTTGCTCGCTAACCCATAAGCGATAATCTTCCAGATCTCCCTTAAATGCTGCTACTTTTTTATCTGCAACCAGATAAAACTCATCACTGACACTACGTAATAAATGCCTGTCATGAGAAACTATCACCATGGCCCCCTCAAACTCCTGTAATGCCAGACTGATGGCATGGCGCATATCCAAATCCAGATGATTGGTAGGCTCATCCAATAACAGTAAATTAGGTTTCTGATAAACCAGTGTAGCAAAGACCAGGCGGGCTTTTTCACCTCCGGAGAAAGGTGCAATTTTTGACTCAACTTTATCACCGCTAAAGCCAAAACCACCTAGATGATTGCGCAAAGCCTGTTCACTGGCTCTCTTATCCAGACGATGAAAATGTTCCAGGGGAGTATCCTCAGGATGCAATTGTTCTAGTTGATGCTGAGCAAAATAACCTACTTTCAATTCACTGGAACACTCGACTTTTCCTGCCTGAGGGATTAATTCACCTGCTAGCAATTTAATAAAAGTCGATTTACCTGCACCATTATGTCCTAGCAAACCAATACGAGAACCCGGTTGCAAATTAATATGCACATGATCCAGTATCGTAGTTTCCTCACCAGCACTGGAAGTATAGCCTAATTTAATATCCTCTAATGAAATCAGAGGATTGGGGATTTTTTCCGGTGCATGAAACTCAAAATGAAAGGGAGAGTCAACATGAGCCTGAGAAATCAACTCCATTTTTTCTAAAGTCTTAACCCTGGATTGTGCCTGCTTTGCCTTAGTTGCCTTCGCCTTAAAACGATCCACAAAGCTTTGTATATGTTTAATTTCCCGTTGCTGGCGCTCATACAAGACTTGTTGCTGGGCCAACTGTTCTGCTCGAATTTTCTCAAACTGTGAATAATTACCACTATAAATAGTCATTGTCTGATGCTCCATATGAATAATATGAGTCATCACACTATCGAGAAAATCACGATCATGAGATATCAGTAATAAGGTACCCTGATACTTCTTTAACCACTCTTCCAACCATAATACCGCGTCTAAATCCAGATGGTTGGTCGGCTCATCTAATAAGAGTAAATCTGAACGACACATCAGAGCTTTGGCCAGATTAAGACGCATACGCCAGCCACCAGAAAAACTATTAACCGGATTATTCAATTGTGCTTGAGAAAAACCTAAACCAGATAATAATTGTGCGGCACGACTATTGGCCGTATATCCACCGATTTCCTCTAGCTGTGCATATAATTTCCCCAGCAATTCACCCTGATGACTTTCATTGGCCTGGTCTAATTTTTTTTCAATAATACGTAGCTGCTCATCTCCATCCATCACATAATCAATTGCTGAGCGTTCAGTTGAAGGTGATTCCTGTGCCACATGGGCAATCACCCAATTTTTAGGCATATAAAAATCACCACTATCAGCATGTAGTGTATTATTGATCAAGGCAAATAAGCTGGACTTACCGCAACCATTAGCACCGGTAATCCCTACTTTTTGTTTAGGGTGTATCGTAGCATTCACATCCTGCAGCAATAATAAAGCACCACGACGTAAAGCCAGATCAGAAAATTTAAGCATATAAAAGTCTTCAACCAAATAGTTTGTTGCTGTCACTTTACTAAGCTTCAATTAATAAAAAAAGTACAGCAAAGAAAAACAGTAAACATTTTATGTTAGATACAGAGTATCAACGAAATAATTAAAAAAAGATTTTATCAGTTTATAAAGTTAAGCAATAGCAGAAACAATCATTAAGAGTGGATTCAGTTTAGTATTAAGCCTTTTCAAATGGAAAAGCTATTACCTCATTGATATGTTTTTTCTGACTCATTATCATTAGTAAACGTTCAATACCTATGGCAACGCCTGCACATTGGGGTAGAGAATACAGACATTCTAAGAAACGTTCATCCAGAGGGACTTCTAATTGTCCTGCTTCTACTCTTAGTTTATTTTCCATAGTAAATCTTTTTTTCTGTTCCTGTGCATCATTAAGCTCATTAAAACCATTACCTAATTCAATGCCATTAATAAAAACTTCAAAACGTTGTGCAATTGGATAGTCATTTTCCATAGAAGTTTTGGCTAATGAAGCCTGAGTAGCAGGATAGTTATAAAGTAAACAAATATAGGCATTATCATCCTTAGATTTGCCTAAAGAGGGTTCTATTTTATGGCTAAATAATAACTCTAAAAATCGATCTTTGTCTTCATCCAGATTTAAGACATCAGCTAGTCCTATTTGTTCTGTACATTTAATCAATTCACTTTTACTAACAGTATGAGGATTAAAACCAAACTCCTTTTGGAAAGCTTCTTTATAACTAATAAAAACAGTCTCATCTAATTGAATAAAAGGGGCTAATAATTCAGTTAAAAGTTGACTGACTTGCTGCATTAATTGCCTATGATCCCAATCAACCTGATACCATTCCAATAGAGTGAATTCAGGATTATGTCTGGAACTGACTTCACCCTGACGAAAGACCTTGCTAATTTGATAAATTGAACCACTACCACCGGCCAATAGCCTTTTCATCGGAAACTCTGGGGAGGTATGCAGATAATAAATATTGTTCTGCATAGTTTGAGTAAGAGGAATATATTGAGTCTGAAAACTTTCTATAAAAGGATCTGGGATAGTAGAGCTAGAGAGTGTGGGTGTGTCAACTTCTAATACACCCTGCTTGTCAAAAAAAGTACGTATTTGTCTCAGAGTTTGTGCTCTGAGTTTGATAGTCTCAATAG
Source organism: Pseudomonadota bacterium (assembly GCA_015222495.1). GTDB lineage: Bacteria > Pseudomonadota > Gammaproteobacteria > GRL18 > GRL18 > GRL18. Next base: position 1,274 of record JADFVK010000228.1, on the reverse strand, counting down.
AGGCTGAAGCCTGCCACTCGTATTTAGAGCTAGTCTTTGGCACGGGAAACATATTTCCCGGTACGGGTATCAATTTTTAACTCTTCACCAATAGCAATAAATAAAGGTACCTGAACCACAGCACCTGTTTCTAAAGTAGCTGGTTTACCACCACCACCGGAAGTATCACCCTTAAGACCAGGATCTGTATCAGCAACAGCCAGTACCACAAAATTTGGTGGTGTGACGGCTAAAGGGCTGCCATTCCATAAAGTTACAGTACACATATCCTGTTCTTTTAACCACTTGATGGCATCACCTACCGCAACTTTATCAGCAGCCATCTGGTCATAGGTTTCAGGGTGCATAAAGTGCCATTGTTCACCATCATTGTATAAATATTGCAACTCAGTATCTATCACATCTGCCGCTTCAACCGACTCACCGGATTTATAAGTACGTTCCACTACACGACCTGTTTTTAGGTTGCGAATTTTTATACGATTAAATGCCTGGCCCTTGCCAGGCTTAACCACTTCATTTTCAACAATTGAACAGGGATCTCCATCAATCATCAATTTTAGACCGGAACGAAATGCATTTGTGTTATGTGTCGCCATAAATTACTCTTTATTCTTTGTATTTAGACTCTGAGTTTTTTCAGGGTTAGGAACTTGTGTTAAAATCAGACCCGCTATGATACCTTGAAAACAAAGCGGACACCAGATACTAATGCGAAGTTATTTTACTGATCCTTTAAGCTTATTAGAAAAGTTAGATTTGAAGCCTCATAAAGTCTCTTTTTCAACACAGGCTGCAACACAATTTAACTTTAAAGTACCTGAATCCTTTGTTAATAAAATACATCCTAATGATAGCAATGATCCCCTATTAAGACAGGTTTTTCCTATTGCACAAGAATTAGAATTACATGATGCTTATCAAACCGACCCGCTAAATGAGTCCGAATCATTATCACAACCAGGACTGCTGCAAAAGTATCATGGCCGTGCACTCTTATTAGTGACTCCTACTTGTGCCATTAATTGCCGATATTGTTTTCGTCGTCATTATCCATATGACGACAAGGGACACCTATGGAAACAGATTGATAATAATATTGCTCTTATCCAAAAGGATTTATCCATTGAAGAAGTCATCCTTAGTGGCGGTGATCCTCTATCTTTATCAGATGATAAAATTGCTGAGCTAATAGAAAAGTTAGAACAAATTTCTCACATAAAAAGAATCCGCATACATACCCGTTTTCCCATTGTCGATCCAAAAAGAGTCAC
>JADFVK010000227.1 GCA_015222495.1 Pseudomonadota bacterium | reverse complement strand
GATAAAAAGTCACCCACTCCACGACGCACACTATCAGAATTTATCACCTTGCCTGGCTACTACCCTGCCGGGCGTTTAGATAGGGATAGTGAAGGTTTAATGGTATTAACCAATGATGGAAAATTACAACATAAAATCTCCCATCCTGATCACAAACAGGAAAAAGGTTATTGGGTACAAGTGGATGGAGATATTACTCCTGATACCATTAGTCAATTGATCCATGGCATTAAACTCAAAGATGGGATGACAAAACCCGCCCGAGCCAGGCTTATATCCACACCTGATATCTGGCAACGTAATCCTCCCATTAGAGTGCGTAAAGAAATTCCAACCTCATGGATAGAAATATTTATCAAAGAAGGAAAAAACCGTCAAATTAGAAGAATGACTGCAGCCGTTGGTTTTCCCACTCTTAGACTTATTCGTTTTCGTATCGGAAAGTGGGATTTAAACAATCTTCAGCCTGGTGATTTTATTAAATTAACAATCCCTCATACTAAAGATAAATAGTAAATCAGATATAAGCTATCATGTAATATTTCTTGATATGTTATAATTTTCTACTATTTCTAATATCGGTTATTGAAATGAACAGTTCTATTAACATTATATTAATTTTTTTCTTATTAATTAGTTCCCCTATCAATGCAGACATTTTTCTTAGGGAAGACATCACCACCACACCTGATATTAATCATTTTTCCATGTGCCATGCACAAGGCTGCAAGGAAGTGGAGCAATTATCTCTGAGCAAAACAGAGTGGCAACAAATTGCTCAATATTTTAATCCTCCTGCTGAGTCAGCTGATGCAGAACGCATAAAAATAGCCCATGCTATTGCAAAATTTGAGCAGATTGTCGGCATAAAAACTGATACCACTCATGACAAGGCCGGTTTATTTGAACATATGGGTTCTTACGGGCAATTAGATTGTATTGATGAATCTACCAATACCACCACTTATTTACACATCTTACAAAAACAAAGCTTATTAAAATGGCATGAGCCTATGGATCATGTGACCCGAGGCTTTTTTATATTTGGCTGGCCACACAGCTCTGCTGCCATGAAAGAAATTAACACACCACAAAAAAATGAATATGCAGTAGACTCATGGTTTGAGGATAATGGCAAACCACCGCATATTATTTTGTTATCAACCTGGCGCTCCGGCTGGGAACCTGAAAAACTATGAATACAAAACCATTAAATATTGTCACCGGTTTATCCGGTGGTGTAGACTCTTCCGTTGCTGCTCTGCTTTTAAAACAACAGGGCTTTAAAGTTTCTGCAATTTTTATGAAAAACTGGAACGAAGATGATGATGACGGCTATTGTCCTGCTGAAGAGGATTTTGCTGATGCCCAAAGTATTGCCGCTGAATTAGACATTCCCTTTCATGGTGTGAATTTTGCTCCAGAATACTGGGATAATGTTTTTTCTTATTTTCTTGAGGAATACAAGGCTGGTCGTACCCCTAATCCAGATATTTTGTGCAATAAAGAAATTAAGTTTAAGGTTTTTTTAGATTACGCATTAAGCCAGGGGGCTGAAAAAATTGCCACCGGGCATTATGCCAGAGTAAAAGAAGAAAACGGTCTGTTTTATTTATTAAAAGGCAAGGACAATAATAAGGATCAAAGTTATTTTCTCTATACTTTGGGACAATATCCCCTTTCAAAAACACTCTTTCCCATTGGTGAATTAGAAAAATCCAGCGTTCGTGATTTAGCAGAGAGCCATAACCTGGCAACCTGGGATAAAAAAGATTCTACAGGTATTTGTTTTATCGGCGAACGTAATTTCAAAAAATTCCTAAGCCAGTATCTGCCTGCTATGCCTGGTGATATGGTCACACCAGAGGGTGAAGTGGTTGGGCAGCATCAGGGACTCATGTACCATACTTTGGGACAACGCAAAGGATTGGGGATTGGTGGTCGTCAGAACGGAAAAAATGTCTCTAATGAAAAAGCTGGGCAACCCTGGTTTGCCGCACAAAAAGATTTACAAAAAAATCAGCTCGTCGTGGTACAGGGCAAAGATCATCCCCTTTTATATAGTCAGAAGCTCATAGCATCTAAATTACATTGGGTCAGTGGAACGCCTCCGACGATACCCTATCAATGCAAGGCAAAAACACGTTATCGACAGGCCGATCAAGCTTGTACTATTACGCAGATTAAAACTAATGAACAATCATCCACTTGTATGGTAGAATTTGACACCCCGCAATTTGCAGTAACCCCCGGACAGTCTGTGGTTTTTTACAATGGGGAAATTTGTCTTGGCGGCGGTGTTATAGACTAGCTCTTGTTAATCATAAAAATTTGTCCCTGTCTTATTTGCAGGCTAAAATATTTGCAAAGCAACAGGGGCACATTTTTATTTGCTTAGGGCTAAAATTTAAAAAAACAGAGAGTAGTTAGTTTGACTATAGAGAATTTAACAAAAACTGAAGAGCAAACCATAGCTTTGGCGGGTATTTTTCAAAGCTGTCGTCAAATGCAGCAATTAGCCAATAGCGGTCAAATAGACAGCTTTAATATGAATACCGCAGTTAAAGCTATTATCAATACTGAACCCCAAAATGCATTGGAAATTTTCCAGGACATTGCCAATATTCGTGAGGGTCTGGACTTAATTCAACAACAATTAGGCTCTGCAAAAACTGAGCGTGATATAGAACTTACCCGTTATTCCATCGGCATCCTTTTTTTAGCTACTAAATTATTAAAAAAACCTAATATGCTGCAAAAGTTAAGTGATGGTATAGAAAAAGCACAGGACCAAATTGAACATTTTGGTATCGATCACACGAATATCCACGCTAGTTTAGGAGGACTTTATTCAGATACCATTAGTACACTTAATCCTCGGATTATGGTTTCTGGTGAACCCACTATTCTAAATAATCCTGATACAGCCAATAAAGTCCGTACATTATTGTTGTGTGCTATTCGTTCTGCCGTACTTTGGCTGCAATTAGGTGGCTCACGCTGGCAATTATTATTTAAACGGAAAAAAATTGTAGCTAGTGCAAAGGCATTGACTTGAGTTAAAGCCTTTTTATCCCCATTTGTTTATCTAGGAGCTTGTCCAAGAATAGAAATCCTACTGCAGAAAAGCTGATTTTGGTCACATTTTCCTATCATTTTCTTTAAATAGAACAACTATTCTCATAAAATGATAGAAAAATCTGACACAAAACAGCTTTCCTTCGCTACGGTGTCCATTCTCGGACAAGCTCCTAGTATTAACACATAAACATTTTAATTCAGAATCAGTCCATTCTCCCTATTGGTAGAAGAAATCACTTGGAATATCGCTAAAGAATTATGAGTCTATATCAACAAATTACTCAGGCACGAGATGCCTTAAGCAAGAAAATTATTGGCCAGGAGGCCATGGTTAATAAATTATTTATTGCCTTATTAGCTGATGGCCATTTACTGGTGGAAGGTGCACCCGGCTTAGCAAAAACCCGTGCGATTAAGGAATTAGGTGATTTAATTGAAGCTGATTTTCATCGTGTGCAGTTTACTCCGGACTTATTGCCGGCGGATCTGACTGGTACTGAAATTTATCGTCCTCAGGATGCAACCTTTCATTTTCAGCAAGGACCTTTATTTCACAATTTATTATTAGCAGATGAAATAAATCGTGCTCCGGCAAAAGTACAATCTGCACTGCTGGAAGCCATGGCTGAAAAACAAATTACCATCGGCCGTGAAACTTATCCCTTACCAAAATTATTTATGGTAATGGCGACTCAAAACCCGATTGAACAAGAAGGTACATATCCCCTACCTGAAGCACAACTGGATCGATTTCTAATGCATATCAGCATTGATTATCCTGATCAGGATGCAGAAAAAGCCATTTTATTACTCAATCGTCAGGAAGCTCAGGAAGACCTGCTGCAAACTAATGATACAATTGTCAAAAACAACCAACAGCCTAAGATTTCACAACAGGTTCTATTTGCAACTCGTCATGAAATTCTCAATATCCATATGAGTGATGAAGTTGAAGAATATTTATTAAATATCGTTCTAGCAACCCGCGATCCTTCACCTTACAATAAAGAGTTAGCTCATTGGGTCAACTATGGTGTAAGTCCCAGAGCCACCATTGCCTTAGATCGATGTGCCCGTGCACATGCCTGGTTATCCGGAAAAGACTATGTAGCTCCTTCAGATATTCAAGCGGTAGTCGCTGATGTCTTTCGTCATCGTCTATTGCTTTCATTTGAAGCAGAAGCCAATGGTATCGATGCCGATTATTTTATTTCTGAATTACTCAGCTATATTGCAATTCCATAAATTTCAATGAGTATCTGGCAAACTCTCAAGTCAAATTTCAGTCATGAAAATCCTGCCTCTGCAAATATTAATGCAGAGGTGATTAAGCGTGCCACCGAAGTTGACTTACAACAACTCATTCAATTACGTTATCAATCAGCACATCTGTCTCTAAGCTCTCAACGTAAGGCTTACTCATCCCTGTCAGGTAATTATAGTTCACCATTTAAAGGGCGTGGCTTAAATTTTGATGAAGTACGTCCCTATCAGCCCGGTGATGATATTCGTAATATTGACTGGAATGTCACTGCACGCACTGATAAAGTTCATACAAAAATCTTTAAAGAAGAGCGGGAACGTCCTGTTTTTATTATTGTAGATCTGAGTGATAGTATGTACTTTGGCAGTCGTCATTGCCTAAAGTCAGTCACTGCAGCCAAAGCTGCCGCCCTATTTGCCTGGGTAGGCGCTGATAATAATAACCGTATCGGTGGTTTGATTTTTAATAATAATAGCCATCAGGAAATGCGTCCCAAGGGTGGTCATCAAGGGGTATTACGTTTTTTAAAATTATTGAGCGACTTCCATAATAATAAAGGACACAATAACAAGGGGCATAACAACAAGGGACATAACAATAAAAAACGTATTAACAATAAACAACAAGTAAGTGAGCTAAACACTGAGCTTCTATTCACTCGTATTCGAAAAATCATCCACCCGGGTAGTATCGTTTTATTAGCCAGTGATCTTAATTTTGATCATCATAATGCGACAGCTGAAAATATTTTTAAACATATTCGTTATATTGCCCAGCATAATGATTTAATTATCAATCACATTGCAGATCCACTGGAAATGAAGCTACCACCACCGGGACAATATGCTATCAGCAATGGTCAACAGGCTCATATACTTAATACTGAAGATAACTCACTCAGACAATCTTATCAGGCTATGTTTCAGGACAAAATGGAAAGTATTGAACAGTTTTGTATGCAAAATCGTATACATCTGATTGAACTGCTCACCAATGAAAAAGTTGCTGATAAGTTTTTAGCAACCTTAGGCAAAGATTCCAGTATTCGTCGTATTGCCAGGAGTCGTCATTAATTATGCCTGCAACACAATTTGATCCGACACAACTTGCTGATATCCATTTACCACAAAGCATTGGTATCTGGCCTATTGCCCCTGGCTGGTGGATATTATTAGGCTTATTTATATTTTTATGTGTATTAATTTTTCTGCTTTCTAAGGAAAATAAAAAAACCAAACATCAAATAAGTCCAAAACAATTAAAAAACCTGGCTCTAAAAGAGCTATCTGTCATTGAAGAAAGCTATCAGACCGATAGCAATCCTCATGAAAGTATCAAACAACTTTCTATATTCCTGCGCCGTTTTGCCTTATCACACTACCATAGAGAACAGGTTGCTTCTCTTGCTGATGCTCAGTGGCTAGCTTTATTGGATGAAATGTTTGATGCCACGCATAAAAAACAGCTTTTTACTAGTGAGTTTTCAGAATTACTCACTAAAGTACCCTATCAATCCACTGACACAATATTAGATAAAGAAGTCATTAATACGCTTTTTTCTACTACCAAAAAATTAGTACAGAACTATAGTGCAAATCATAAACAGGGGACAAAACATGTATAGTTTTGACTGGCCCTGGATGTTTTTTCTATTACCCCTGCCTTTATTAGTCTATTGGCTAAGTAAACCAGTAAAAATTAAACAGCAACAGGCACTTAAAGTTCCATTTTATGATCAAATAGAAGCCATGGAACAGCCCTTATCTACAGCAAAAGTGAGCCTGGCTTCACCACTGCTGGCCAGCACATTACTGATATGGATTTTACTGATTATTGCCAGTGCACAACCAAAATGGTCAGGAGAAGCCATCTCCATTCCAGTGAGTGGAAGAGACCTAATGATGGCCGTTGATATATCCGGCAGTATGGAAACTGCAGATATGTTCTTTGCTAAAACTGCAGTAGACAGACTCAGTGCCGTTAAATCCGTGCTTATGCCCTTTATTCGAGAGCGTGAAGGTGATCGTTTAGGCTTAATTTTATTTGCTGATCACGCCTATTTACAAACACCACTCACCTTTGATCGTAAAACTATCGAGAAGATGCTCTATGAATCATTTATTGGAATGGCTGGACAGAAAGCGACAGCCATTGGTGATGCTATTGGTCTAGCCGTTAAGCGACTAAAAGATTTACCTGCTGATCAAAG
>JADFVK010000226.1 GCA_015222495.1 Pseudomonadota bacterium | reverse complement strand
TTATATAAGGTCGTTAATAAGGAATCCAGATTACTAATATGATTGCTACTATAATTAGTTGAATATTTATAAAAAAATTCCGCTATAATTACATCAGGCTGCTGTGATTTTAATGCACTCATAACCTTACGCATAGAATGAAACTGCATCTCATCATAATCCAACTCAGTATAAAGAGAAGAGAGTTTTGGATGTGAGGGGGATTCTATAATTGAAAAAACAATTGCTTTTGACATATTTTCTTTACCACATTAGATCATCAGGAATGTCATAGTCTGCATAAAACTCATCTTCTTCTGTTGTTTCCTGGACCTCATTTTTCAGGATAATATAGGACTCATCCCGCTGCTTGATCTTATCAGCCACTGGTGTTGGTACTATTTCATATTGCCCCTGTAACTTAACAATCGTCAGTCTGCCATTGGCAATATTGTCATGAACTTCCTGGGTAACAAATACTCGTTTAACACTTTTATTATCTTCAAAATTATAGGCCAAATCATCCCCATTACCCTTTTTAATTTTATTGACATTAATGAGTTGTATTATCTGTGCAATAATCGCCTTTTCCAGGGCTTTATCTTCTTTTTTACGATTAAGATCCCTGTCTCTTTGTGCTTTTTCCTGAATAGCTTTTTCAGCCAGTTGTTTAGCTTCATCCACAACACCCTGCTTAGTATTACGTTGTTGCTTCATTTTTTTATGTTTATTACTTTTTGCACGATTGGCCTGATTTTTATCCACCAGCCCTGCATTAAGCAGTTGTTCCTGAAGAGCATTTCCCATAATATTTAATCCTAAATAAATCTCTGTATCAAAAGTAATACAATCAAAACATAGAAAAAGGGTGTACCAGTACCTTATCCCCAACTGCAACAGATTCACTCTCATGGTCAAGAAAAATAAAGCAATTACCCTTGCTCATTGAGCTTAAAACACCTGAACCTTGTTTGCCGGTTGTTTTAACCTGCAAACCCTGTTCAGGATCATTTTCTAAAATACCTCGCTGAATTTCAGTTCTTCCGGGAAGTTTGCGTAATTGAGTCTGACAAGGAATCTCCAGGTCAAGTAAATTGATATTCTTATGCCCCATCAGCAACTTAATAGCTGGTCTGACAAAATACATAAAGGTCACCATCACCGCAACAGGATTACCCGGTAGTCCAAAAAAGTGAGTATTGTTTATCTGGCCAAAGGTTAATGGCCTGCCTGGCTTTAAATGAAGTTTATTAAAATGAGTCTGTCCCAGTTCATCTAAACATTGTTTGATATAATCCGCATCTCCCACAGAAACGCCACCTGAAGTAATAATCATATCAGCCTCATTGGCAGCTTCAGTCAAAGCATTTGTGATGGATGCCTTATTATCCGGAATGACGCCCATATCAATCACATCAACATCCATATCCTTTAACATACCGCTAATCGTATAACGATTACTATCATAGATCTGACTACCATCAAGAGATTCACCAATACTGCGAATCTCATCACCACTGGAGAAAATGGCGACTCTGGGTTGACGCTTAACTTTAAGTGAAGCCAAGCCTAAAGAGGCTAATACACCCATTTGAGCTGCACCTAAAACCTGACCTGCAGCAAGAACAACACTGTTTTTGGCCACATCCTCACCAATATTTCTGACATTTTGTCCGGGGCGAATATCAGCACTAATTGTCACTAAATCTTCATTAATAGTGACTTTTTCCTGTTCAATGACCGTATCAATATTTTCCGGAATTTTAGCGCCTGTCATAATCCGTATACATTCACCTGAGGATAATATACCTGAAAAAGGCGTGCCGGCAAAAGAACTGCCAATATTCTTCAGTGATGCACTCCCCTGTTTGGGAATATCCTGAGAATTAATCGCATAACCATCCATGGCAGAGTTTTGATAGACAGGAACATTCATGGGTGAAATCACATCTTCAGCTAAAGTTTTACCTAAGGCATTGGGTAGAATAATAGTCTGTTGATTATGCAGTGGACTTATTTTATCTTTGATTATATCCAGTGCCAGATCCACTGAAATAGTTATATTTTCTGCTTTATTGGTAGAATTTTTCACTGAGCTGACCCTGATATAAATGTAATTGTTTATTAAAGTTTAATTCACCATGATGGGGATCATGGCTGGTAAGAATAATGCCGATATTCTCTTCCTTGAGCTGATTAATTATAGCATAAGTATTGTGACGGGAATGTTTATCCATATTGGCAAAGGGTTCATCTAATAGGATAAAATCCGGGTGGATCACCCATGAACGCGCAATAGCCACTCTTTGTTTCTCTCCACCGGAAAGTGCGAAGCTATGACGCTGAGCTAAATGCTGTAATTTTATCAACTCTAATGCTTCATCAACCTTATGTTCAATTTCTGTTTTACTTAAGCCCTGATATTTTAAACCATAGGCAATATTGTCCTGCACCGTACCACTAAAAAGATAGGGTGTCTGATGCAGATAACAAAAATACTGACGTAGAAATTTTTTGGCGGTAGCCCAGGATTGTTGGGTATCATTTTGAATCAGCTTAAAACCATCGGGCTTTAATAAACCTGCAATAATTCTTAAGAAAGTAGATTTACCTGAACCATTTTGTCCCGTCATTAAAATAAAATCATCAGAATTAAGCGATACTTGAATATTTTGTAATACCGTCTGCTTATTTCTTTGCAAATTAATATTTTCTAATTGAATATTACTCATGATGATGCTCATTTCTTGCCTGAATCAAACTTAATACTAAATTTAGTACCAAAGCCATCAATAATAATACAATCCCTAAAGCAATACCCTGAGAAAAACTACCCTTGCTGGTTTCCAAAGCAATGGCGGTAGGGATATTTCTTGTATAGTGAAGAATATTTCCCCCCACCATCATAGAACTGCCCACTTCCGCAATAATTCTGCCGAAAGCCGCAATAATTGCAGCAGTTAGACCAAAACGGGCTTCTTTTAATACCGTAAAAAAAGCTCGAACAGGATGTGCTCCCAATGTAATGGCTGTTTCCCAGGCTCGCTTATCCATACTATGTAATGTCGCATAACTCAGGGCAACCAATAAAGGAAAGCACAGCACAATCTGACCCATTATCATCGCATCCTGAGTAAACAGTAATTTGAAATCACCCAAAGGACCTGAACGTGATAAAAGCAGATATAAAGTTAAACCCACCACCACTGCCGGGATAGCCATAGCAGTATTAAATAATGAAATTAAAAAATGACGCCCGGGGAACTTAAAATAAGATAAACAAAAGGCAATAATGATAGCCAGAGGTGCCGAAATTAGAATAGCCCGTAAAGAAACACTAAAAGAAAGCAGTATAATTTCCCACAGTTCAGGATCGGCACTGAATAGTAAAATAATAGCCTGTTGCGTGGCAGAAGAAAGGTCATTCATAATTAATATTATTGTTTCCACACACTGAACAATTAGGGTTTTTCCCTAGCTGCATACTTTCCCATTGCATACTAAGGGCATCAAAAAGCAATACTCTACCCACTAAACTATCACCACACTTAATGATTAACTTAATTACTTCAATCGCCTGCATGCTACCCATCACACCAACTACCGGAGATAATACGCCATTATTACCACAGCTTTGATCCAATTCACCACGACCACCATAAAAACAATGATAACAAGGGCTATCATCATATCCACAGTGATAAACTGAAATTTGTCCTTCCCAGCGAATAGCCGCAGCAGAAACCAGCCAAGTTTTATTGCTAACACAAGCCTGATTAATTTCAAATCGACTGCTTAAATTATCTGTACAGTCAACCACTATGTCTGCCATAGCCACTTGTGCTAATAACTCATCACCCTGCAGTTCATGATCAATAGTATTAATTTTAATATCAGCATTAATTTGTTTCATGCTATCTGCACAAGATTGAACTTTAAGCTGGCCAATGTTCGCTTCATTATGAGCGATCTGGCGTTGTAGATTATTTAACTCCACCACATCATAATCAACAATACTTATTTCACC
>JADFVK010000225.1 GCA_015222495.1 Pseudomonadota bacterium | reverse complement strand
GCTCATTAAGGGACTGATGACTTCATCGATCAGCCCATCTTCAACTAAAGGTTGGATTCGTTTAGGAATTTTCATGTCATTCTCTAAGTAACAAAAAATTTATCATCAATTTCAAACAGGCTTTCAGTATCATCATCGTAATCAAAGGCACCGACTAATGTGACGTATTCATCACTTTCGATAGCAGAAATTTTGGCGCTGTATTCATATTCAAATAATAGAATAATCCAAGTAATTTCATTGAGTTTTTTCTTTTTTGCTTTACTCATCAAAACTTCAATAAACGAAGATGAAAATGAACATTCACCAACTGCTTGCTTAATGTTAATGGTGCCTTCGTGTGTGCCATTCGTTTCCATTTTAGAAGGAGAAAAATAACGCATTTTAAAATTATTGGACCAGGTATTGGTTGCACGAGTATTATTTTTACTAAATCTTTCTTCAAAATACGCTTCAGGAATATCAGCATAAGGATGTGTTGATGCCCATACAGAAACCTTATTTTTTTTTGAAAAAAGAAAACCCTTTTTAATTTTCACATTCTTTTTTTTCATTGAAATCTCATATTATAAGCATTTTACTTTTCTTGGTTTTACCCGATGGGTTGCCTGAGCTTGCAGGGGATCATCAGGCCAATAATGTTTTTTATATTTACCACGTAATTCTTTCTTGACGTCATTATACGTGTTTTCCCAGAAGCTCGCCAAGTCCTGAGTAACTTGCATTGGACGCGATGCTGGTGATAGAAGGTGTAATAATAGTGGAAAACTACCTCTAATGATGGCTGGTGTTTGATTTAGTCCAAATAGTTCCTGTAAACGTACGGCCAAAATAGGTGCCTCAGGATCACTATAATCAATACGAATTTCAGTGCCGCTGGGTACTTTTATTTTTTCAGGAGCCAATTCATTGAGTTGTTTCATTTGTTGCCAATTAATACTGGCATTAAGAATCTGTAATAAATTCAGTGTTTGTAATTGTTGAATACTCATTTCTTTCTTTAAGTGAGGCTGTAGCCAATGATCAAGATTATCTAATAAGTAGTCATCAGAAAAATCAGGGATATCAATTTGATTTAATTGGTTTTTATTTAAATCATTATGCATTTGCTGATATAGGATAAATTGCACTCGATGCTTTAATTGTAGCGCCTGTTTGGACCAGGGCAGGCAATCCAGTCCAAGTTTTTTTATACCCTGAAATAATATTGGCTGACATTGTGTTATATCAATAATGGGATTTGGCTGCTCAGTTAAAATTAGACTGCCCAGTTTTCTGTTAAATACTGATTCAACTTTTTGTAATTTGTGATTCCATGACAAGCTATCTTGCTCATCAATTAAATCAATAAAATACTCTTCTAATTGCTCAGAACTAATAGGTGCTGCGGTAAAAATTCGGGCATCTGTTTTATGGCTTTGTTGATGTAAATTAGCAATAACCAGATAAGGTTCATTGGCAAGACTTTCGTAACAAAAGGGGTGATTCGTAAAAACAGCCCCCTTACCATTACTCAAAAGATAACGTCGATCTTTATCAGTTGAACCTAAGTTGCGTAATTTAGCAATACGATCAGGATAGGCAAAGGCTAATAAAACACCTGCCATATCATTATAGGATTGATTAAAGTTTTTGATAGAATTTGGGTTACTATTTTTAGTCAGCCTTCTAATTTTAGGCAGCCTTCTGAAAAACTCTTTAGCTGATTGTAAAACTCGCCTGCATTGTTGTTTATCAACTAAATTATTTGTATTTGTATGTTCTATTTGGCTGTGTTCTTGTAGATGTTGAAGCATAGATAAACGCTCCTCTATATTAGAGGATAGTGAATCTCCATTTGTGTTGAGACGAGAGGTATTTCTAAAAATATCTTTTTCGCTGAGCAATGCGGCTAACAGGCAACTGGTTTCAGCCAAATTAATTGCTTGTCCTCTTAAAATCATATGACCCAAACGTGGATGAATACCAAGGGACAGAATTTTTTTACCATGAGACGTTATTTTGCCTGACTTATTTATGGCATTGAGTGATTCTAATAAGCTTTTTGCCTGAGCCATTGTGCCTGCTGGTGGTCGATCAAGCCAATGTAATTCTTCGACATCCTGCACTCCCCATTGAGCTAATTCCAGCATCATAGGAGCTAGATCGGCAGTTAATATCTCAGCACTTTGATGAGATGGTAGACGTTTATGCTGACTTTCAGTCCATAAGCGATAACAGGTTCCGGCACTAAGTCTCCCCGCACGACCACTGCGTTGTGTGGCAGAACTTTGAGAAATCATTGTGGTTTGCAGTGAATTCATACCCGAGCCCGGATTAAATCGGATTTCTCTTTGCAGACCTGAATCTATTACAACACCGATACCTTCAATAGTTAAACTGGTTTCAGCGATATTAGTTGCTAGAACAACCTTTCTTTGTCCAGATGGAGGAGGAGATATTGCCTGTTGTTGCTGCG
>JADFVK010000035.1 GCA_015222495.1 Pseudomonadota bacterium | reverse complement strand
TTGTAACTACTCAGTCTAAGTTCTAAAAATAAGTGAGCATAAGGCTCAACTGTTATTTGTTAGTCAATATGCTGAGTTGTTACAGTTTATTTAGGTTTAATTTTTTATTGGCTTGATAGTAGTATTCCTATCAAGCAAAAGTTCTATCCGTTCAGCCATGACTGTTGATAAAATAATTTGTCCATCAATCGTCACCAGCATAACAGCATCAATCCCCATTTTTTCTGCTATCTCCTGCCACTGCTTTTCACCTGCAATAAATAAAGCTGTAGATGCCGCATCTGCCAATCCAGCATCTTTTGACAGAACTGTTACAGAACGAATTCCTATAGCAGGAAAGCCACTTCTCGGATCAATAATATGATGATAATGTTTTCCCTCAAATTCAAAAAATCGCTCATAATCCCCCGAAGTAAATAATGCCTCGCCATCATGAAGATCAATACTGGCTAAAATTTTTTCTTCCTCAGGATTTTGCCGATATGAAGGGTTTTTTATCCCGATACGCCAGGGACGATTCTGTTTTTCCCCGATAACCTTAAGATCGCCTCCTGCATTGATTAAACCACTATGAATATTATTCTGTTTCAGAATAGTAGTCATTTTTTCAATCGCAATACCCTTGGCAAAGGCACCAAAGTCAAGAATAACAGAAGGATTCGTTGTTTTAATCTGAGTCCCGTCAACAATTGACTGGATCAGTATATCTTGCATTTGAGGTTTTTCATTTAACAAAACTTGTAGCATACTATTATCAGGAATTTTAAATGGATGATTCTCATCCTCAATCTGATCAAACTGCCAGCTTTTAATAAGCTTACCAATAGCAGGATTAAATAAACCATTACTCTCTGCAGAGAGAAGCTGGCTCTGCTGTATCAGCTCTATGATTTCATCCGTCGTAGAAAATGCTTCTAAACTAGAAAATTTTTGATTCACCTGGCCCAAAGCACCATTTTTCCATGGATGCCAATCAATATGCAGACGATCGAATTCAGCACTAATTATATCAATAGTCTGTTGTGCTTGTTGTGGATTATTACTGATGAGACTAATATCAACTAGAGTTCCAAAAGTAAATAGTTGCTGTTGATAAAGTTTATTAGAATTATTATCAAAGTGACATGCAGTTATGTTTATACTAATTAAAATTGATATCAGTAAATTGAAACTTTTAGTTTTGTGTTTAAACATATATATTTACCGATAATTAAAATTGATGAAATATTTAATTACCATTGCTAAAACCCTGTTGTCGCCATGCTTCATAACTGATAATAGCGACAGCATTAGATAAATTTAAACTACGACTATCAGCCTGCATTGGAATTCTAAGGCGTAGCTCAGGAGCAATAGCCTGTAACACATTATCGGGTAGGCCATGTGTTTCAGAGCCAAATAATAAGATATCATCATTCTGATAGTCTATCTGATCATGAAAACGACTTCCCTTTGTAGTACACGCTAAAATTCTTCGCCCCGGCATTGCTTCTATAAAGCTTTCATAATTAGCATGGCGAGTAACATTAGCTAAGTCATGATAATCCAGCCCTGCACGACGTAACTTCTTTTCCTCAAAGTCAAATCCTAACGGTTCAATTAAATGTAGTGAACAGCCGTTATTAGCTGCCAATCGTATGATATTACCAGTGTTAGGTGCAATACGAGGCTCATAAAGTGCAATGTGAAACATAGTATAATTATCCAGTTCTGTGCTGAGTCAGGCTAACAAATTTAATTCTATAATATTTTTTTTGAGGAGTTTACTTATCACTCTACGGGTTTGCTCAATTTCTCCCGTGGTAAAGTACCTACTATGTGTGTTTGTTTCTTGGTTTTCCAGTTTATATTCTTTTAATAGTCGCTTAACTTGCTCTGCAATAGCCTGACTGGTATCTACTAATGATATTGATTGCCCCGCAATTTCTTGTATAAAAGGAATTAGAAAAGAGTAATGTGTACAGCCTAATACAATAGTATCTACCTGCTCATTTAATAGCGGTTTTATAAAACTTTCTAATAGTTTAATCGTTTTTGGATGATCAATTTGACATAGTTCTACTTGATCAGCAAGGCCGGGACAGGCAATAGGATATAAATTTACATCATTGAAAAATCGCTGATTTAGTTCCTTATAACGTTGGCTGGAAAGTGTCCCCTGTGTTGCCATGATACCAATACTACCATTGTTTGTTTGTGCAACAGCCGGTTTAATGCCAGGCTCAACACCAACAAATGGAATACCATATTGCTTGCGAAATTTTTCAATAATTGATGCTGTTGCTGTATTACAGGCAATGACAATCATCTTCACGCCCTGTTCCAGTAAATGCTCGGTAATTATTCTTGAACGTTGCTCGATAAACTCATCACCCTTTCCTCCCCAGGGAGCAAAGGCACTATCTGCAACATAGATAAAATTTTCTTTAGGTAATAAACGATGGGTTTGTTGTAAAACTGATAAGCCACCAACACCAGAGTCAAAAATACCAATAGGCTTATTGTTTTTCAAACTCTGAATATCTGGCTGAAATATTTGAGCTTGAGTTTTATGGTGATTAATTTTCGGTTTTGTATTCACGGGTTAACAAGCTTTCTACTGCTTTTTGTGGTGAGAGTCCCTGATAAAGAACTTTATAGACTTGCTCAATAATAGGCATTTCAATATCTTGTTCCTGTGCTAAGGAATAAATTAACTTAGCGGCCTGAACACCCTCAACCACTTGTCCAATTTCAGCCTGAGCAGCATCCATGGAAATTCCTTTACCAATAGCCAGTCCCATTCGCCTGTTTCTGGATTGATCATCGGTACAGGTTAAGAGTAAATCACCCAGACCTGAAAGTCCCATCATGGTAGTATTTTTTCCACCCATTTTTTCAGATAGGCGAGAAATTTCATGTAAAGCACGAGTAATTAATGCTGATCGGGTATTAGCACCATAGCCAAGACCATCAGCTATACCTGCGGCAATTGCCATCACATTTTTGGCTGCGCCCCCTACTTCCAGTCCAATCATATCCTGACAAACATAGGGACGAAAAGTGTTATTACAGAGTAGCTGAGATAAATGACGAGCATAATCCAGGTCATTTGATGCAATAGTGACTGCTGTTGGTAATCCTATGGCAACTTCACGGGCAAAAGTAGGACCGGAAATTACTGCCTGATTGGCTAAATCCGGAAAAATTTCAGCAACCAGCTGATGCAGAAAATGATGGCTTTCAGGTTCAAGCCCTTTTGTTGCCCAACATAGGTTTTTTAATTGCGGCAGATAACTTTTAATATTGATTAGGGTATCACGAAAAGCATGACTGGGCACTACTACCAAAAGTTCATCACCATGCTGTAGTGATGTTTCCAGATTTGAGCTAAGTTTAAGATTTTTTGGCAGGGGAATATCAGGCAGGAAAAATGAATTTTCACCTTTGGCCTGCATGGTCTTTATTTTTATTTCACTTCTACCCCACAATAATACATCGTGACCATTTTTTGCTAATAAAATGGCCAATGCTGTCCCCCAGGAACCAGCACCCAGGACGGTTATTTTATATTGTGATGACATGCTGATAAAAACTAGTGAACAGCTTCAGAAGCTGCTTGTTCAGTATCTTTTTGCTGTAAATGCTGTTGATAAATTGCATCAAAATTAACCGGCTGTAAAATAAGTTGCGGGAAGCCACCTTTATTAACCAGGTCAGAAACAATTTCTCTGGCATAAGGAAAGAGTATATTGGGTGAATAGCTACCTAACATACCATCTAACTGTGGTTTTTCAAAACCAGTAATATTAAAGATTCCGGCTTGTTGAACTTCAGCTAAAAAGGCTGTCTTTTCGCCTACTTTAACTGTTGCTGTCACAGTCAGAACAACTTCAAAAACACCTTCTGCTATAGGATTAATAGCGGTATGTAAGTCTACCTTTAATTCAGGCTCCCACTTTTCAGTAAAAAGTTGAGGTGAATTAGGTGTTTCAAAAGAAATATCTTTTGCATAAATTTTTTGAATAATAAACTGCTGTGCTGCTGCTTCGTTTGTTGCGTTTGTTTGCTCGTCAGCCATGATAATTCCTTAATTTGATATGTAATTCTGTCAATCGATTTATAAGTGACTTTGTACCCACTGGATTAAACCATTTTTATCCATAGCACCTGCTTGTCTGGCAATTTCTTTGCCATGAAGAAATAAGGCAATAGTGGGGATATTTCTAATTGAATACTGTGCAGATAGCGACTGCTCCTGTTCAGTATTAATCTTAACTAATTGTAATTGATGCTGAAAATAATGTGCTGTTTGTTCAAATACCGGAGCCATCATTTTACAAGGTCCGCACCAGGGAGCCCAAAAATCGACCAATATAGGTAATTCTGTTTTTTGAACATGCTTATTAAAACGCATACTATTTAGTTCAATGGGTTTGCCTGTTAATAATAACTGCTGACATTTTCCACATTTGGCTCCAGCTGATAATTTACTGCTGGGGATACGATTAACAGCATCACAATGAGGACAAACAATATGTACAGAGTCAGTCATTTTCTAACCCTAAATAAATAATAACGCATCTAATTTACCGGCAGATTCGGTTGCAAATAAATCATCACAACCACCGACATGAGTATCACCAATAAAAATTTGTGGCACAGAAGTGACACCATTACTTTTTTGTATCATTTCCTGGCGTAATTCCGGCTGACTACCCACATCAATTTCGTTATAGTTAACTTGTTTAGAATTAAGAAGGCTTTTTGCTCTCACGCAATAAGGACAATATTGTGTCAGATAAATAGTAATTTCTGCTTGTGTTTTTGGCATAATAAATAATTCCTGCTATATTTTAATTTTCTTATTGCTCAATGGCTGACAGTTATTAGACAATGGTTTTACTTATTCATCGGAAGATTATCATTTTCCCATGCGAGTACACCACCACGTAAATTATGTACTTTCTCAAAACCATTTTTCTTTAGCATGCCACAGGCTCTGCCAGAGCGACTACCGGAACGACAACCTAAAATTACATTTTTTTCTTTATATTTTTTTAATTCATCAAGACGGGAAGATAAAGCGCTTAAAGGAATATGCATAGAATCTTTAATATGGCTGGACTGATATTCCTTATCCTCTCTCACATCAACAATGATACTGCCGGTTTCATGACTCATAAGCTGTACAGTTTGTTGGGGGCTAATATCATAGGTAGATTTTAGAAAAGAATTGATGATCATTCCTAATAGGAAGCACCATAATAGTATCATTACCCAATTTATTTCAACAAATTCGTTTAAATGTTCCATTCTTTTCCCACATAGTTAACAAACATAAATTATAAAAGCTCACTAGCATAGCAAAAAAGACAGGAGATGGAAATACGAAAGAGGTTAAACAGGATTATAAGCTGATATATATAAAGAAGGGTTTAATTGAGATTTAGATTTATAGAGAGAGGGTTTTCATACTTTCTCTATAAAGATTCCAGGCTTGATTCTAGGTTTGAACAGTACAGAAAACTTCTCTCATCATTCCAATCAGACGTAAGGTTCTAGCATCACCCACGCGATAATAGACACGATTAGCATCTTTTCTGGAAGCTAAAATACCTTTATCTCTAAGAATAGCAAGGTGTTGAGAGATATTACTTTGTGATGTTCCAACTTTCTCTACGATATCCTGCACACTAATTTCTTCATCTCCTAAAGTACATAAAATCTTTAAGCGAAGAGGATGAGACATAGCTTTTAAAGAACGAGAGGCACGGTCAATATCTTCATCTCGAGACATTAAATCCATTGTCATATCACAATATTCATTGTCTTTGATATCAAACTGACTAGTCATATATTCTGATTCCTAATATGCTTTTGTGTTTTGTACAGATTACTTAATATGAGATTAAGCGATAGTATTTTCAATATTACAAAAACAGTATACTATAATATTAATGAAAACCATAAAGTTATTGATAAAAACCACAATAATTCTAATTTAATTATTAAAGCCCATAAATTTTGTCTAATAAAATTACCATAAAGACCTTCCAAATCTATCAAATATTGATGAATAATGATTGAAAAAATAACCATTTAAGTGCATAATCTACAGTTCACTCAAGACCAATAAATAAATCATCATGTCAACTATACCCAAACCTTTAGCACTGATTATCCTTGATGGCTGGGGCTGCTCAGAAGATCATGAGCACAATGCTATTTTTGAAGCCAAAACACCTGTCTGGAACAAACTTTGGAAAAAAAATCCTCACACCCTGATTAAAGCATCGGGTCCTGAAGTGGGTTTGCCTGCCGGGCAGATGGGGAATTCAGAGGTTGGACATCTTAATATAGGTTCAGGGCGAGTTGTTTATCAGGAATATACTCGCGTCAGCCGTGCCGTACGCACCGGTTCTTTTTTCACTAACTGTACCCTTACTGAAGCCGTTGATAAATCTATTGAAAATAATTCAGCTATTCATATTATGGGATTACTTTCTTCAGGCGGTGTGCATAGTCATGAATGTCATATTCATGCAATGGTTAAACTGGCTGCAGAGCGAGGCCTGAAGAAAATCTATTTACACGCATTCTTAGATGGCCGGGATACGGCACCTAAGAGTGCTGAAAACTCTATCAAAGAAATGCAAAAAATATTTGATGAGTTGGGTCATGGACAATTTGCATCAGTCATTGGTCGCTATTATGCAATGGATCGTGACCATCGTTGGGAACGAATTAAATTAGCCTATGATGTCATTACAGATGGCCATGGAGAATTTACTGCAAAATCAGCATTAAAAGCGCTCAACAAAGCTTATGAACGCGGTGAAAGTGATGAGTTTGTTCAGGCAACCAGTATTGTCTCAGAAGGTAAAGAAGCAATCAAAATGGAAGATGGGGATACCCTGATTTTCATGAACTTTCGCTCAGATCGTGCGCGTCAGATTACACGTCCATTTATTGAAGACAATTTTGAAGCTTTTCGACGGGACCGTCAGTTTAAACTAAGAGAATTTGTCAGCCTGACGGAATACTCTTCAAAATTTGATCTGCCGGTAGCTTTTCCACCAGAGAGATTATCCAATGTTTTTGGTGAATACATATCAAACTTAGGATTGCGTCAATTACGTATTGCTGAAACTGAAAAATATGCCCATGTTACTTTCTTTTTTAATGGTGGAGAGGAAGAACCCTTTCCCGATGAAGATAGAATTTTAATCAACTCACCGGATGTAGCAACCTATGATCTGCAACCGGAAATGAATGCCCCTAAATTAACCAAAAAATTAATTAAGGCTGTTAACTCAGGGCAATATGATACCATTATCTGTAATTTTGCTAACCCTGATATGGTTGGACATACGGGTAATGAAAAAGCGACCATTAAAGCCATTGAAGCACTTGATGTTTTTATTGATAAGATAAGTAAGGCTGTCATTGAAGCGGGTGGTGAATTATTACTCACTGCTGATCATGGTAATGCAGAACTTATGCTGAGTAAAGAAACCGGGCAGGCACATACCGCTCATACCTGTAATCCTGTACCTTTTGTTTATATCGGGCGTGATGCTGTCATGGCTGATAGTGGTGCTTTGTCAGATATTGCTCCTACTATGCTATATTTAATGGGTCTGGAAATTCCTCCGCAAATGAATGGTCGTTCTTTGGTTACATTGTCTGATGATATTGAAGAACAAGGCGAGTAAACCTTGCCAGTTTTTAACCTTATGCTTATTAACAAGCCTGTTTTTTATTCCCTATAGTTTTGCTGAGTCTACTCAGACACTAAAAAAACAGGAGCTTCAGCAATTACGCCAAAAAATTAAGCTGCTGCAAAAAAACTTAACTCAGCAACAAGGTGAAAAATCTCAATTACAAAAAGAGATTAAAAAATCTGAACAAATCATTGCCGATAATGCGCGCCAGTATTTTCATACTCAAACACAGTCAAAAAAACTCAATAAACAATTATCCCAGTTAAATAAAGCCGTCTTGCAACAAAATAAACAACTTTCCATTCAACAATTATTACTTTCAGAGCAGATAGAAGCAAGCTATGCTATCGGGCGACAGGAATACCTTAAATTATTATTAAATCAAGAAGATATGTCTGCTATCAGCCGTGTAATGATTTATTATAAGTACTTTAATGAGGCACGTCAGAAACAAATTGAAATCGTTAATGAGCTACTCAGATCACTAGAAGATGATAAATATCAAATTGCTCTTATCAGTCAAACCATAAGAGATAAACAATTACAATTACAGCGTGAAAAGCAGGTTCTTGATGAGCAACAGCAGCAAAGAAATAAACTGGTAGCCCAATTAAAAACTGATATTCATTACAAAAGCAAAGAATTAGCTAACCTTCAGGAAAATAAGAAAAACCTGACTGCATTGTTAAAAAAATTAACACAAACCATGCAGGAAGCTTCTGCTATGCCCACTAATGTACCTGACAAGCTGGCATTTAAAAAACAAAAAGGAAAATTAACCTGGCCGGCAAAAGGCAAGGTAAAAAAGTTATATGGTCATTGGCGTAGTGTGGGTAAGGTAAAATGGCAGGGTATTATTATCAGTGCTAAAGAAGGCACAGCAGTTCATGCCATTTCTCGCGGCAGAGTAGCTTATTCTGATTGGCTAAGAGGTTATGGTCTCATTAGTATTATTGATCATGGTAAAGGTTATATGAGTTTGTACGGGCATAATCAAACCTTACTTAAAGAAGTGGGTGACTGGGTGGATAGTAATGAAGTCATTGCAACTGTCGGTAGCAGTGGTGGTTTGAAAAAATCAGGGCTTTATTTTGAAGTCAGACATAATAGCAAAGCTGCAAACCCTACTAAATGGTGTAAAAAACAGCGTCGCTAAAATCAAGTGACTATATTGCACTTCTAAGTAACAAAAATTTATCCACCATCATTTATAGAAATTTTATGTTACTACAAATGATGGTGGCCAAATTATTGTT
>JADFVK010000224.1 GCA_015222495.1 Pseudomonadota bacterium | reverse complement strand
GATAAAGGGTTTTACTGGATATTTTGGCTTTATTCGTAGTCATTCTACGGGTGAAGCCAAAATATTTAGAAAATCCTTTAGGTGCAGTGCTTTTGGGCATTGTAGTAGATGGCTACTGCATTTTCTAGGTTAATCCTATTTCTTGGGTCTGAATGGTTTAATCACACTTTCATTACACTCAAGAAATGGGCCATCAATTAAATCTATACAATAAGGAATTGCTGGAAAAACTGCGTCCAGACATTCACGAATTGATTTTGGTTTTCCTGGTAGATTAACAATAAGAGATTGACCTCTGATTCCTGCTGTTTGTCTGGAAAGAATTGCAGTAGGTACATATTGTAAGCTTACCTGACGCATTAACTCACCAAAGCCCGGCATCATTTTCTCACAAACATTTTCTGTGGCTTCCGGTGTTACATCGCGTTTAGCTGGACCTGTTCCACCAGTGGTAACGATTAAGCAGCATTGTTCTTGATCTGCCAGTTCAATGAGAGCTTGTTCAATACTTTCCTGCTCATCGGGAATGACACGGTAAACAGATTCCCACTCTGAAGTTAAATAATCTTTCATTGTATCAATGATAGCCTGACCGGATAAATCTTCGTAAATTCCTGCACTGGCACGATCAGAGGCCGTTACAATTCCAATTTTTGCTTTCATGTTTTTATTATTCCTTGTTATGCTATTATTGATAGTCGAATAATACTATAAATAAGATAATGATTCATGATAAAACTAATCAATAGTAAGCTCTTTTTTCATCTTTTATTGAGTTTATTTTCTATAATGACTTCTATGTCATTTGCCAGTACCTTTGAATTACCTTCCCAGCCCTATGAAAATGTCATCGGAGACTCACCTGAAACTCCATTTTTTGCCTATGCCAAACAGGAAGATACATTATTAGATGTAGCCCGTGATTATAATATTGGTCAAAATGAAATTGTGCTGCTTAATCCAACCATTGATCGTTGGATGCCTGGTACACAAGCTCAGATACTGATTCCCAAAAATCGAATATTGCCTGATACTCCTAGAAAAGGAGTGACTCTGAATCTCCCGGAGTATCGTCTTTATTATTTTTCTAAAGTTCATAAAACAGTTACTACTCATCCGGTGAGTATTGGCAGGCAGGATTGGAATACACCTTTAGGAAAAACAAAAATTATACAAAAAAAGAAAGATCCTACCTGGACACCTCCTATATCTATAAAAAAAGAACATGCTGCAGAAGGTGATATCTTGCCCGATGTGGTGCCGGCAGGTCCTGATAATCCTTTAGGACTATTTGCTATACGTTTAGCAGTGCCGGGCTATTTAATTCATGGTACTAACAAGCCTTATGGGGTGGGGATGCGAGTCAGTCATGGATGTGTGCGTATGTATCCTGAAGATATTGAAAAATTGTTTCCTGAAGTGAAAGTAGGAATGCCGGTATATATTGTTAATCAACCAGTTAAAATTGGCTGGTATAATAATAAGATTTATATTGAAGTTCATCCACAACTGGAAGGTGAAGAATTAGCCTATGAGATTTTATATGATCAAACTATGGGCTTAATTAAGGAAGCTTTCTTTAAACGTTATCAACAAAAATGGGAAAATCAAAGAAATCTAGTGGTGAATGCCAAAGCATTAAGAGAGGCTCTGGAGCAAAAAGATGGGCTTCCTGTTGCTATTACTCATATGACTGCGGTTGATTCGGAACCTGCTGAATCATTATTTTAAAATCTAGAGAAAAAGTGTCAGGAGTGAGTGCCTAACACTTTGATACTATAAAACCTATTTCATCATAGATTTTTTAAACATACGATCTAATTTACTATTGGTGTCAGCAGCTGTCTGCTCAGCACGGTTAGCAGTGGCTTCAGCCGCTTTAGAACGTTGATTAGCCTCAGCTGCTTCAGCTGAAACGGATGCCATTTGTGCTTTTAATGATTCAATATCTGCTTCTAATTGTGATGTGCTGGCACAGCCAATCATAAAAGTAGCAAGAAAAGCGATAGTTGCTAATTGAAAAGTTTTTTTCATTGGTAGAACTCCTTGATATGAATTTATTGGGTAAATGGATCTATTTAACTACTACTATAGTATTTTCTTTAATTAATTTGTCAAGTATTAAAATTTGTTTATTATTTAATGCAATACAGCCATGTGTCCAGTTCATTGCCTCATGAATTTTTTTATCACCCCGGCCAAGACCATGAATACCTATCATACCGCCCAAAGATGTATTTTGAGGAGGAGTTTGTTGACGATTATGTGCGTTAATAATGTCATTATAAGTCTGTTTATCCACCAAACCTTTTTTTAATGCGGTGTGAGCATTTTCTTTTGAAGGATAATTAAACCCATAAAAAAGATTATAGCGACTTTTTCTATTGATCCAGTCGATTTTATAAGTACCCAGGGGGGTAATATCATCACCACGGTGTTTTTTAAAACCAGCCCCATTACGGCCAATAGAAATATTTGAAAAACTGCTTAGAGTATTCTCTCCTGATTTTACAGAGAGTTCAAGTTTCTGTGTATCGATTAGTATCCAGTTTTTTTCAGCAAAACTTGAAAGGGGGGAAAAAATTAAAACTATAACTAAAATTATAAAAACTTTCTGCATTTTTATAACTCAAATTGTGATTGTTTATTAAGATAATAAAGTAAGAATAATACTGGAACACCCATTAAACTGGCCACCAGGAAAAAATTGGAATAACCAATGCTTTCAACAATGCTGCCTGAATAACCTCCAATCAACTTTGGCATAAGAGTCATAAGAGAGCTGAATACTGCATATTGTACCGCAGTAAAAGAGATATTAGTTAAGCGGGAAAGAAAAGCAATAAAAGCAGCACTGGCTAGTCCTGCTGATAAATTATCAGCAGAAATTACCAGGTATAATAAAGTGATATTATTGCCTGTCGATGCTAATAACATAAATAATAGATTTGTGATTACCGTGAGCAAAGCACCTAGAAATAAAATCTTCATGACGCCAAAACGTACCGCTAGAATACCTCCTAAAAAGCCCCCGGCAATAGTCATAAACAGGCCAAAAGTTTTAACAACCGATGCAATTTGTAACTTGGTAAAACCTATTTCCAGAAAAAATACATTAGAAATAACACCGAGTACAATATCTGAAACTCTATAAAAACCAATAAAAAGCAGTAATATTAATGCTATTTTTTTCCCGTAGCGCTTAAAGAAATCACTGATAGGGGCTATATAAGATTCCCGCACCAGATCTTTTTCTACGAAATTAAAAAATACTAATAGGTAGGCAAATAGACTGACAGATATGAACGCTGTAATGAATTTTAATAATTCCATAATAAAACTGCTCAACGGTGCACTGCCTAGTATTGAAGTCAGTGTGATTTTAGCGGCACTAATAGGGTCTTTTAAACTGATAAAGGTTAGAACAAAAATCACAATACAGAGAATAAAAAGCATTAAAAAGCGAATATATTGTGCTGTAGTATGTTCTGTTAAATGTGCGGCTTTCTGTTCAGGTTCTGGGATTATTATAGTGGTGATAATACCCACCAACATAAATGATGCCATAGAAAGATAGGTCCAATGCCATGCCATATAGCTATAGCTCCCCTTATCAGAACCAAAATAACTAGCGAGAATTAAAGCTCCTGCACCAGAGGCCAGCATACCTATTCTATAGCCGGCGATATAAGTAGATGACATAAGAGCTTGCAGAGATTCTTCAGCTGACTCGATACGATAGGCATCAATTACGATATCCTGAGTGGCAGAAGAGAATCCTAACAATATAGCGGCAAAGGCCATTAATGTTAAATAATCATCTCCTTTTGATGGATCAATAAAAGCCATTAGAGCAATTGCAGAGATGATCAGTCCCTGAGAAACTAATAACCAGGCCCGTCTTCTGCCTAATAAATGCGTTAAAAAGGGGACCGGGAGGCGATCAATTAAGGGGGCCCATAAAAACTTGAAAGAATACCCTAAAGCAGCCCAGCTAAAATATGTCACAGTTGAACGTTGAACACCTGCTTCAATTAACCAGAGAGAAAGAGAAGAGAATATTAGTAATAATGGAATGCCAGCTGAAAAACCCAAAAACAGCATGGTGATGACTTGTGGACGTAAAAATGATGTAAAGCTATTTTGCCAATTTGAGGCTGTATTATTGTGCATAAAATAATGATCTTAATAATGTATACGAGAGAATAACATAATTATAATATCATTACAGTTTAAGCATTCTTATACTTATATGTGATGTCGAATAAACTGTTATTGTTTTAATTGTGTGGAGCTGAGGATAATGGAAGAAAATGCTTGATTGTTTTCTGTTTTAATTTTGTCTTGTTTTTGAATCGGGCTTGCTTTGATTATTTTCTGACTTGGGGTTATTATTTCCTGCTGTTTTTAATGACTAAAACAGTCTCTTTTTCAGTTGTTTTAATGCTTTTAACAGGATAAAAATATAGGCTTTATTATGATGATAAAAACGGCAGTAAAAATGAGCAGACAGGGCAGCACTTAACTGACCCTCAGAAATTAACTTATGTTGAACAAGCAAATCACCGATACGTATTCTTTTGCGGGAAGGTTCAAAGTGTATTATTCCTATTTTCATAAACTAATGGTTGATTATGAAATAAATTTTTATTTATTCTTGTAAATATAGATGAAAATTAGTCTAATGTGATTAAAAAGAAACAAAATAACTATTTTTTATAGAGTTTTTGATTTGTTTTAGTTTAATCAGGGGAATAATAATGAAAAACAAAATAATATATGGAGTAATTCTCTTCAGCCTATGTTTAGTTTCATCAGCTAGCTATGCACGAATTAAGCTTATTACTCTGCCTGTGAGAGAGCATGTAGAGATCCAGCTGGAAAATAAAAATATTACATTAATAGAAGAGGAACGTATTGTTCCCTTGCAACAGGGCAATAATGCGATTGATTTTTCCTGGCATAACACTTCGATTCAGCCGGAAACAATTGTTTTCAGAGTGATTGATACAAAGGCTCAAGCAAAAACAAATATTTTGTCTGTCAGCTATCCCCCAAATGAAGCGGCATTAACCTGGAAAGTCTCATCAGATAGAGATGGTAGTGCACGAGTTCGTATCAGTTATGCCATTAATCATCTGCATAAAAAATACCATTATATTGCTACCACTAATGTGGACGAAACACAGATGAATTTAAAGCAATATATTCAGGT
>JADFVK010000223.1 GCA_015222495.1 Pseudomonadota bacterium | reverse complement strand
TATGGATAACTAACTGGCTTTGCAGTCCTATGTCTGAACAAACGCCTGAAAAATGGCCTCTGGAAAAACAGGCATTCATTAATGCCTTAATCACCAATCAATCCCGAATTATTATTGTCTCTAATGAAGTTGGAAGCGGCATTATTCCCATGGGGGAACTGAGCCGTGATTTTGTCGATCAGGCCGGTTGGATGAATCAAGAACTGGCAGAAATCGCTGAGCAGGTGACTCTGGTGGTTGCAGGTTGTCCTTTAGAATTAAAAACACCCAATAGTGGTTAAATCATGAAAACAGATCTCTTTTTAATCAGACATGGTCAGCCGCTATTATGTAATACCCTTTTAGGCTCAACTGATTCACCCTTAAGTGACTTAGGATATTCTCAATTAGAGAAAATTAGTAGGCAGTTAAAGAATATCAACTGCTTAATATCAAGTCCTCTAACTCGATGTGCAGCATTTGCTCAGCAGTATGCTGATAATAAACAGCAAAAATTATTAATTAATGAAAATTGGCGTGAATGTCATTTTGGTGAATGGGATGGTATCAGCTATGAATCCCTTTATCAGCAATTTCCACAGGCTGTTGAACAATTTTATCTGAGTCCGGAAAAAAATATGCCGCCTCAGGCAGAGGCCTTACTCAGTTTTTCTGATCGTATAGAAAATACCTTATTCCAGTTATTGGAAAAAGAACAGGGAAAAAGTATTGCCATTTTTACTCATGCTGGTGTTATACGTACCCTGGTGGCCTGGTGCTTAAATATAGACTATCGCTCAGGTTTACAATTTCAGCGTTTTGCAATTGATTATGCCAGTATTACTCATATTTCTATTTATTATGATACAAATAACACTTTGAGTAACCAGACTGACAAGCAACCATACTATCCACAATTAATCAGACTGAACCAGACATAAAAACATGATGAATCATTCTAAAATAAAAGGCGCTTTGATGATTCAAGGCACAACCTCTGATGCAGGAAAAAGTATCTGTGCTGCTGGTTTGTGCCGTATATTAAAACAACGAGGTATTTCAGTGGCACCTTTTAAGCCGCAGAATATGGCCTTAAACAGTGCCGTCACCCATAGCGGAGGTGAAATTGGACGTGCTCAGGCTTTACAGGCAATAGCTTGCGGACTGGAGTTACGTACCGATTTTAATCCGGTATTACTAAAACCTTCCAGTGATATGAAATCTCAGGTTATTATTCAAGGTCAGGCTATAAGCCACCTGCAGGCAAAATATTTTGGTGATATTAAAGCACTTGCCTTTGATAAGGTGCTTGAATCTTATCAACGTCTACGTAAAGAATTTGATGTAGTGATTATTGAAGGTGCTGGCAGCCCGGCAGAAATTAATTTACGAAAAAATGATATTGCCAATATGGGCTTTGCAGAAGTAGTAGACTGTCCTGTTATACTAATTTCAGACATTAATCGTGGTGGTGTTTTTGCCCATTTAACGGGTACTGTCAACTTATTATCTATCACTGAGCAGGCTAGAATTAAAGGCTTTATTATTAATCAGTTTCGTGGTCATCTTAATTTGCTGCAAGATGGTTTAGACTGGCTGGAATCCTATGCTGGCAAACCGGTATTAGGTGTATTACCTTTTTTAAAGGAATTAAAACTGGATGCTGAAGATGCCATCTCATTAGATAGTCACACACACAAAACTTCTATTAACATTAAAATACCTGTTTTGCCTAGAATCAGTAATCATACTGACTTTGACCCCCTTAAATGGCACCATGATGTGAAGCTTGAGTTTGTGGGCGCTGAACATTCTTTAGACGGTGCTGATTTGATTATTATACCAGGAAGTAAAAGTGTAGGTGATGATATGGATTATATTAAGCAGCAAGGATGGGATAAACAGATAAAAAAACACTGTCGTTATGGCGGCAAAGTTTTAGGTATCTGCGGTGGTTTTCAAATGCTGGGGCAGGTAATTCATGATCCCAAGGGTATCGAAAGTTCTGCCGGTTCTACACAGGCTTTAGGACTGCTTGATTTTGAAACACTATTGGATCCCTCTAAACAATTAAAACAGGTTCAGGGACAATTTGAATTTTGTGGTTTTAAAGGTGACATTGAAGCTTATGAAATTCATTGTGGTAATAGTAGTGGTAATGCATTAGCAAAGCCTTTTGCAACACTTACTGATCAATATAATAATATGTATCATGATGGTGTCGTCTCATATGATGGGCAGATAATCGGCACTTATCTGCATGGATTATTTGAAACAAAATCAGCACTTAAATCAATTTTAAAATGGGTTTCTGGTACTGAACATCGGGTAAGAGACTGGTCTGAAATTAGAGAGCAGGAATTAGACAGGTTAGCCGATAGTTTTGAAGAACATTTGGATATAGATAAAATATTAAAGTTAATTGCCTAATCATTAACAGTCAGTTGTTGAGAAATTAAACATGTTCCCTTTTATAATTTTTTGTACGGCCCTATTATTAGATTATTTCTTGGGAGAGCCAAAACACTATCACCCATTAGTTGGATTTGGCCACTATGCAAAATATATTGAAAAAACTTTAAATAAGCACCATAAGATATTGATAATGAGTGTATTTATAGGTTTTTTATCTGTTTTTTTATCTATAATACCTTTCTACTTATTCATTAACATTTTGCTTGAACAACTATTGATTATTGATCGCAGTGGATTTTTATTGGCTATGATTGAAGCTGTCAT
>JADFVK010000222.1 GCA_015222495.1 Pseudomonadota bacterium | reverse complement strand
TCTCTTGCCCATTGATGCTTTAAGGAGGCCGGGCAAACAACCAGTACTTTTTTAACCCCTGCATTATCGGCAAGCCATGAAGCAGCTGAAATTGCTTGTATGGTTTTCCCCAGCCCCATGTCATCGGCTAATAATGCCCGACCACGTGAAGCTAAAAACGCTACTCCTTCAGTTTGATAAGGAAACAAGCGTGCCTTTATTCCAGGTAATACGCCATTCGCTTGCATGATTTGCTGTGAAATCGCTTGTGCTCGTAATTGATGAGCGGCATCTTCTGCACATTGTCTAACATAGAGCAGCGCATCGTCACCGATCAATAAGTCTTCATTAGCATTGAGTTTTTCTGCAAAATAATTAAAGTCATCAGGTAATCGACCTTTAAACTGGTTTTCTGAATCAAAAAACTCTGCCAATTCATCTGTCAATCCTCCATCTATTTTCTCTGTTTTATGCAAACGGATAACAGGCTCTGTCGCTGATTCCCAAGCCAGATAAACGAATGATGTTGGAGAGCCTTGAGATAACAATTGTTTATATTCTGGTTGTTTTTTTGCGTAATGCAGCACCGCTTCTATATGTTTACAGGTTCCTAATCGATTAGTTGCCAAATCAGGACAGGTACAATAATTCTTTCGTTGATCTAATGCACGGATATAAACATGATATGAGGTTTTTCTATACGTCGCGGAAATGATCGATCTTGCCTGCCAGACACCAAATGCCAGATTACCACTAATTAATTTTACACTGACTTCATTACGCCCTTTTTTTATACGTTCTTTAATCGCTTCATCGACTGCACCGCCAAATGTTTCTTCATCACGATTAATACAATATTCGGCGTAGCTGTATAGCGCTGCAATTGCATGTTTGCAGATGCTTTCCTCTGATTCACAGTCACATTGGCAGTGCAAAGCATCTTCATTTTTTGATAATTCCACCCAATAAGGTTGATCTTTAATTGAACCTTCCACCTGAGCAGTCAGTTGATTATCCTGAACATCAAGAGCAAATACACGATTTTCAGTAAAATAGGCCAGGCCTTTTTTTACGGTATCTTCAGTGCCTAAGGTATTTAACTGCTCGGTGTCATAAAGGAAAAAATCAGTTGCCATGGTAAGTGTATATTTATTTCATAGGGAAATTAATTCTATACCATATAGAAGCTAAGTTGTCTTTATATTACAAGGATCTTTATGCCAAAACTGGAATTTTGAAGGTACTTACTTTAAAAATATCTTTCCCTTGGTAGGGCATCACACCAAGGACTGAGTGTAATAGAATAATGCAAGGAGCAGCGTAGCGGTGTGCCAAGGGTGATGGGAACGAAAAAGCCATTGATTGTGGCCCGAATAGAGGACAAACTGTGATTATCAAACCATACTGGTTATTCACTTACTGAATCCATATTTACATCTTTCAGATTCTGTAGGTCGGTAAACGACACACCGCTGAGTATTGATGGATATGTTAGGGGTACATAAGACAATAATGAATGAGGTCACAAGTCTATGTTAATAGATTCTTATGATCCAGATAAATCTTTACCCCTGGATCACGATCAGATTTTGATTCTACATTGCTTATTCTAGAAATTGTGAGTAACTGATTTTTCTATACTTACAAAGAGGAAGTGCGGATTCAAGAACTTTTTCTTTGTGGCTTAGTGAAGTCATACATTTACATGACTCTCATCAAACAAAATACAGGTAACTTAATAACATTGACTGTATCCACAACCATGTCTTGAAAGCCATATGAATACAACCGGCGATATATTCATAATCATTCCTGCGTGCTCTTAGCAGGAGTCTTATTACTCAAAAAAAGATTCCCGGCAAAAGACTTAGGGGATGCCGTGTGCTGTAGCTTTGCAGCCATATTGGCATTGAATTACATTACAATATAAAAGAATAGACAGAGTTTGACCTATTAGGATTTAAACCATTGATTTTTCAGGTTTAAAATCAGCACGAATGGATACAACTTCTTAGTCTATTCGGAAGTTTATCGACTACAAGTTTTATACGCACTGCATCAAATTTTCACCCGCCATATACTACAGACCGGTAAATGACACACCACTTAGTGTTGTTGAGTATTTTATTGGGTTATCTTCTATGGTCGTAAAAGTAACTTTGGTATCTTCACCCATATTTTCAATTGATAAAGAAAG
>JADFVK010000221.1 GCA_015222495.1 Pseudomonadota bacterium | reverse complement strand
GCAGAGTTTCATGAATAGATAAGTGGGTTAAAGCGGACTCTGGAATTAGATCAGAAGATATTCTTTTGGTTCACTATTGACCTTTAGCTGCAATTTAGGCGTTACAGGTATATCGTTCATGAATTTCGTTTAGCAGCCATTTGATTATAGTATCAAATAGAAGTAATATTTATTACATTACAGAAGATCACTCTGATCTCAAAACATAGATTTGACTATAAACCCTACTTTTTGTGGCTGATATAATTGAAAAGTGTCATTAAATATCCTATCATTTGTTATCAATAACTTTAATAATGTTCCATGGAGAAATGGCAATGTCAGGCTGGAGATTTGTAATAACTCGATTATTTTTCCTATTTATATGTATTTTAAGTGTCTTTGCTTCAATATCCTATGTGCACGCTGAGGATAAAGATAAAATCAAGCAGGAAGCACCTATGAACTTGACAGGTGCTAAAACGATTACAGCTGTTGATGTGATTAATTTGATAGATGAATTGCCGCAAACAATTATTATTGATTCACGCTTGAATGATCGCCCACAAGGATATATTGAGGGCTCTATCAATCTAGCAGATATCGATACCACCTGTAATTCGCTTGCAGATATTATAAAAACCCTTTCTAGCCCAGTGATTTTTTACTGCAACGGAGTCAAATGTAGGCGCTCCGAAAAAGCCGTTAAAGTGGCCGTTTCTTGCGGATATAATCATATCTACTGGTATCGAAGTGGTTGTGAGGACTGGATTAAACAAGGTTATCCCTATCTCACAAATTAAAAGATTAAAGAGCTATGTTTAATTATAAGGTTTCGATCACAACTATTTTATCGTTAATTATTGGATTTATGGGGCTGTTAAGTCTCGCGCTTGCCCTGTTTAGTGGCACTGTGCTTCAACAGCATGCCTACAATAATCAGAGTCAGGCCATGAGTGAACTCATTCATATCAAGACGGATGATTTACTGGCGCAGCTCACGTTGCTAGAAAGCAGTGTGGGGCTTTCGTTGCAAAAGGGCAGTTATTTTCGTAAAGCTTTTAATCAATCTGACTTAAAAAAAATGCAAGAAGCGCTAGAAAATGAATTTCACCGTTTTTTTACCACTACTGGAAAGCTCAAACTTGAAAAACTGGCCGTCTATGATCGAGATTTGAATTTACTTGTTGAGCAAGCTGATTTAAATTCAGTCTTGCCCATAGCTGAAATTGGCTGTAACCGTATCCTGGCGAAGGCTAAAGAGCGACACGGAGCAGAGCGTTTAAAAATGCTTTCTGAGTCATGTGAATTTCAATTACATCCATACCATACAAGCCTCGTACCCATTGGAGGGATAAGACTAAAGGGTTATCTGCTTATTACGACAAACCCTATTCATAATTTAACATCAATAGAAACAACCCTGTCTATGCCAATTGCAATACAAATACCAGGCCAGAAAATTCTATACCAATCTAAAGACTGGCAGAGCACGAACACTGGAAATGTTATTACAGCGACGTATCAACTTATAAGCAATAATGAGGTAATTCTTAATATTCTCGCTCAAGATCACATTGTTCCCATTATTGCAAACATCCCCAATACCCGTTTTCTTGTCATGTTGATTGTTTTCCTTATAACCTTGCTATCCTTAATTTTAGCCGTGGTGATCTTACGCAGAACCACCATTAATCCACTACAACAACTCACTGTATTCTTAAATGATGTTACTAAAGATAAAAAACGTTTATCTGAAAAAGTCATCGTAGGTGGGACAAGTGAAATTCAAGCTCTGTGTACTAGTTTTAACCTGATGTCCGGAGAATTAAATAGTTTATATCAAAATCTTGAGAGTCGCATTCTGGAACGAACTAAAGAATTAGAAATATCTCGAGATGTGGCAGAATCTGCTAACCTGGCCAAATCCCAATTTCTTTCCAATATGAGCCATGAACTACGTACACCGATGAATGCTATTTTAGGATTTAGTCAGTTATTGGAAGTGGATACAGAGGATCCTTTAACAGAAAATCAAAAGGACAATATTTCTGAAATCAGAGTAGCAGGCAATCACCTTCTTAATCTGATTAATGAGGCTCTGGACTTATCTAAAATCGAGTCAGGTAAAATTGAACTCTCTAATGATAATGTGTTATTGAGTGATATTATGTTTGAATCCATTCAATTAGTTACCCCTCTGGCAGAGAAACGAGGGATCACCATTCGTCTGATTAGGGACGGTGTGGCGATTACCAGAGAAGAGTTACAACAGCAGAATATTTCATTTAAATCTGATTATACTCGGCTAAAACAGGTGATTCTTAACTTGTTGAGTAATGCAGTAAAATACAATACTGATAATGGTAACATCATTATCAGTTGTAATTATAGTGATAATAATAAATTCCGCCTCAGTTTTACAGATACAGGTATGGGACTTTCTCAGGAACAACAAACACATTTATTTGAGCCATTTAATCGCCTGGATGCAAATATTAAAGGCATAGAAGGAACCGGTATCGGATTGGTTATCACAAAAAAATTTGTTGAACTCATGGATGGAAAGATTGGTGTTGAAAGTGCACTAGACAAAGGCAGTACGTTCTGGATTGAACTCCCTATTGAACCCATAGAATCAACAAAAGAAAATGTGCTTGATAAAAAGGAGGTAGTGAAAGATATAACCGTTATAGATGATGTAAATGAGAGTAGCATCTTGTACATAGAAGATAATCCTGCCAATCTGCGTTTGGTGCAGCAGACACTCAACATATTACCTGGTGTTACTTTTCTAAGTGCACATGAGCCATTATTGGGTTTTGAACTTGCGATTGAGCACAAACCGGATTTAATACTACTAGATATTAATCTGCCTGGTATGAATGGTTTTGAAGTACTTAAAAAATTGCAAAAGGACAAGGACACTGAAAGCACACCAGTTTTTGCGGTGAGTGCCAATGCTATGCCTAGCGATATTAAAAAAGGTTTAGATGCAGGTTTTGATGAATATATCACTAAACCTTTTAATATAGAGTCATTGGTTGATACTGTGAAAAAGACGTTATTAAGTAAAAACTGATAGTTTTTTTGAACATAAATTTTTGGCTATGTTCCCTAAAAGGGTTGCTACAAGATTTCTAAGGACTATACTTGTAGTATAAGCTAACAAAAAGGGAGAAAACAATGACTCCATCAAAATTTAGCAAACTAGTCATACAGCTCGATCAGCTAACAGATAAACAAAATCAGGAACTGCAAGATTTATTATCTGAACAGGAGCCAGTCAAAAAAATAATACGACAATTAGAACACCGTTTAATAGAAGATCCTGAGTGTCCTCATTGTCATAGTAGTATTATTAATCGATTTGGCAAAAAAGGTGATATGCAAAGATATCGTTGTAAAAATTGTTTGAAAACATTTACAGCGACAACTAATACCCCTTTAGCACGATTAAGGCATAAAGAAAAATGGGTAAATTATCTTGAAGGTATGCTTGAAAGTAAAGTGTTAAGACAGTCTGCTCGTGACTACAGTATTAATTTAAAAACAGCTTTTAGGTGGCGTCATCGCTTTCTACAGTTACCTGCCGAGTTAAAAGCAAGATTATTAGAAGGCATAGTTGAAGCAGATGAAACTTTCTTTGCTTACTCTGAAAAAGGCAACAAGCATTTAAATCACAGAGCGAGAAAACGAGGAAAAAAACAGGGAAGCAAGGTCGTTCAAAGGAGGATTGGGTTCCTGTTTTAACAGCCAGAGACAGAGGAACTCATACATTTGAAGCTATTCTTGAATCTACATCCATTCAAGGGATTAGCGAACAATTAATTGGAAAAATAGAAAAAGATAGTATTTTGTGTAGTGATGGTTACAAATCTTATATTCAGTTTGCACAGAATAATGATTTAGTACATAAACGGTTAAATCTGTCTTCTGGAATACGAGTGATTGATAAGGTCTTCCATATACAGAACGTTAACGCTTACCATAGCCGCCTGAAGAATTGGATTAATAAATTTCATGGGGTAGCGACTAAATACCTGGATCATTATCTGGGTTGGTTTAGATTAATGGATACTTCCGAAAACTTTAGTAAAAACAATATGTTCCAACTTCAACAACACTTAGTGGGAACATAGCCAAATTTTTGGTATTAATTATCCTGATAGATAGGGGATTCTGACTATGCCAGTCCTTTAATTTAATTGTAAAATTCCTGATATTTCTGTTTTGATAGAAACTCACGAATGGCTGCTTTCTACATCAAAATATATTCTTGATAATACCTGACAATTAACTGCTTTGGGACGAT
>JADFVK010000220.1 GCA_015222495.1 Pseudomonadota bacterium | reverse complement strand
TTCCAAACCCGGAAACAGAGCTGCAATACTCAACACCGTTTGAACTACTCATTGCCGTTGTTTTATCGGCTCAGGCAACGGATCAAACCAAGGGGACTGACTTTGCTATCTACTTAAACGGATAGTTTTTTTGATTATGTAAACTTAAACAACTATACCACAAGACTCAAGCAGCCCGATTTTAGGCTGAGGCTTTTGCTCGGTTTAAAATCAGGACTGTTTGATAAAAAATGAGCAGATCACAGATAATCGCAATAAAAATCTGTCTCAACTCAAAAACTGGGTTTAAAAATAGAGGCCTGTCGTCTCAATCAGGCTAATCGACAATAAGCTATTTTCTATAGAGTCATTCACTCCAATATAAAAGGTTCAGATTGTCCCCGTTCTATTGGCAGCGAGATGCAGGGTAAGCATATCCTTCGATTCTTGCGAAGCTGTACCCTGCAGCTCTTGCAGCTCGCACTCCCTCATTCGTGGCCGTTGTGAAATTATCGCCTCTATCAGAACTCCAGTATAGATTGAGAGGTACCGTTCCAGGTTGCTCACTTTGGAACACGTATCCTTCTGTTCTCGCGAATCTGTAGCCGGCAGCTCTAGCATCTCGCGCCCCCTTATTCGTGGCTGTTGTAAAATTGTCGCCCCTATCGGAACTCCAATAAAGATTAAAAGGGACAGTCCCACTTCGCTTTGAAGCAAGAATGCAGGCTTCGTCCCGAACATACTTATAACCTGCAGCTAGAGCATCATTACCACCTTTGGGGGTAGCGGTCACAAAGTTGTCCCCTCGCTCAGAAGACCAATACAGTTGAAGAGGCACAAGTTCCTCTGCGTGTACTGAGAATGTGGCGCATACAACAAATACGAATACTATGGGTTTCACGTTCATAATTTTCCATCTCCACTCCCAATTCAATTTTAAATTCCCTCGTGGGAGCATAACGAGGAAACCTAATATTTAACTGATAATTATACTGTTTCTGCACATCTTGCCTAATTTTTCCAACCCAATCAACATATTTTTGATGTTAGCCAACTTTTCTAATTGTATATCACCTTAAAACATCAACATATTCAGATCTGGAGATTATGCTAATGTTAACTATATCAACAAGCTTAGCTCACAAATACGAATTGCTATGAATCCAATTTGATGTTCCTGTCAATCAACGCGCATACTTTTATAAGTGGCTAAGGTACTATTTTAATTTTTGTGATAAATATCAACTGGAAACTTCTGATGAATTTAGTTTTTCCGCTTTTAATGAAAAATTACGTGATAATAACCAATCTGATACGCAACGTTGACAAGCTAAGCAAGCAACTTCTATTTTCTATAAAGACATTGAAAGCAGAAAAAATAATATATCTACACCAATAAATGAGATCACCTTTAAACATAAAAGCATCCATTCACAGGAAACTACAGGAACAAGGTCTAGTCCTTTATCTGTAACATTAAACTCAAAAGATAGATCAGACTTATCTTCTCGGAATAAAATGTCTATTTCAACGAATACTTCTCCTTTCAACTCGCCAAATACTGAAGATAAAACTTCACACAATCCTCCGGTAGATTTAAATTCGCTAAAATTATCAGGTGCTAATTGGGTTTGGGTATACGGCAACCTGACTTCTGCTATTACCATAAGGCATTATTCACCTAAGACCTTGAAAGCTTATAAAGCCTGGATACAAAAAATTTAAACCTTTACTAATAGTAAAGACGCCCATTTATTGACAATGGACGATGTTAAACGCTTTTTGAATTTTCTTGCCGTTGAAAAGAAAGTAACTGCCTCTACCCAGAATCAGGCTTTTAATGCCTTATTGTTTTTGTTCAAACATGTGCTTAATAAATAATTTAGTGGGGTTGAGGGCGTGGTTCGAGGCAATCGCACAACTTACATTTCTTTGTATTGTCACGCGACGAAGTGGATCGTATCATTAGCCATATTAAGTACCCTTATAATTTAGTCACCAAATTATTGCACGGCTGTGACTTAAGATTATTTGATTGAATTAAATTGCGGGATCAAAATTTGAACTTTGATATGATGATACTGACAATCCATGATGGTAAAGGAAAAAAGATAGAACATTGCCAATGCCTTCAGTGTTACTGACGAAATTAAAAGAACAGCAAACGAAAGTTATGCAGTTACATCAGGAGGATTTAGCCTCTGGCTATGCCGGTACTTTTTTACCAAGCGCTTTGGGAGGAAAGTATAAAAATGCATCTAAGGAATTAAATTGGCAATGGTTATTTCCAGCTAATAAATTAACATTGACTCCCGGCACTCAAGAATATGGACGCTATCACTTGCATGAAAGTCATGTCCAAAAAGCGATTAAACAGGTAATACAAAAAAGCCAAATAACCAATCGAGCCTCTGCTCATACGTTTAGGCATAGCTTTACTAGCCATTTTTATTACAGACCAATTATGATATTCGTACTCTTCAAGAACTTCTAGGCCATAGCGATTTAAAAACCACCATGATATACACTCATATCGTCCAAAGTGCAACGATCAAGCAAGCCAAAAGTCCGTTGGATTTTGATCAATGAAAAAGCTTAGTCCTTCGTCTGCTTTTGATACATAACCTGCTGTGGAACGTAGCCTCCTACTGACATAAACCCCTATTTAAAATATTAATGAATAAAGAAAAGCGCCTGGCCTTATTTGACCGTTTAGCAGCAGCCATTCCAAACCCGGAAACAGA
>JADFVK010000219.1 GCA_015222495.1 Pseudomonadota bacterium | reverse complement strand
TTTATTAAAACAGCAAATAAACTGACTTCCCTTGCCAATCTGACTTTTTATTTTAAGCTTTGCATTGTGATGATTGAGTATATGCTTAACAATGGACAAGCCTAGACCTGTTCCACCTTCACTACGTGAGCGGCCTTTATCAACACGGTAAAAACGTTCTGTTAAATGCTGTAAATGCTGTTTTTCTATGCCTTCTCCATTATCATTGACAGAAAAAAATATATTTTTATTTTCACTATACCAGGCTATTTTAATAGTACTACCTGCTGGTGTATATCTTATGGCATTATTAATGAGATTAGATACCATACTCTGAATTTCATTTTCATAGCCTAAAAGCATTAAAGAATTATCAATATTAGCCTCTATCTGATATTTATTATCTGTAAGCATTTGTGTGTCTTTGATTATACTCCCAATAATTTCAGGGACATCAATGAGTTTTTTCTTTTTTAATTTTCCCGTATCTGACTCTAATTTTGATAAAACTAATAGGTCCTGAATTAAATGATTCATACGCAGGGATTGCTGTTTCATGCTTTGAATGGCAGGTAAATATTTTTTGTCTTTTTTAAAATGTGTTTCAAAAGTTTCCAGGTAGCCGCTGATAACAGTGAGTGGCGTTCTTAATTCATGAGAGACATTGGCAATAAAATTCTTTCTCATTTTGTTTACCCAGTAAATGCGGCTAATATCACGGAATAATAATAGCTTAAAGGATTTATGATAAGGGGTGACTCGTAAAGAATAAATTTTATTTTGATCGGTTGGTGAATGTATAGTTATTCGTTTTTTATTATTTTTTGAAGTTGAGAAATTATAATCTGCCAGTTCAGTAAAAATATCATTTATATGGCAGCCGATATGTTTCTTCTTTTTTAAATTAAAGGTAGATTGTGCACTTTTATTAAACCACTCGATAATAGTTTTTTGTTCATTGGGTTTAGAATTAATGATAATGACAGCATCAGGAATGTTATTAATAAAAATACGATAATTATCCAGATCTGTAATTAAATCATTTTTTTGAGAATGTCTATTTTGTTGAAAAAGTTGAAGTTGAATCCAAATTTCTTTCCAGATGCCAAATTTTATGGAAGCTTGTAAAATTTGTTGAGAACTTAAGCTTTTTAATAATTGTAGCAGATGGTAAAGATGCCAGAATATATATAAGCCTAAGCCAAAAGAAAATAATAGCCAGCTATGACCAATTGACTGGCCTAAGAAAAATAATATTACTAAGGTAAGAGAAACAATCCCAACCTCAAGAAAAAATACATTTAATAGTTTATTGAGTTGTATAGTAAAT
Source organism: Pseudomonadota bacterium (assembly GCA_015222495.1). GTDB lineage: Bacteria > Pseudomonadota > Gammaproteobacteria > GRL18 > GRL18 > GRL18. Next base: position 2,947 of record JADFVK010000219.1, on the reverse strand, counting down.
TCATTCATCTTTAGAAAACCGATATCCACTACCTCTGACAGTTTGTAGTAGATGTTCTTGATCATATTTTTTAAGGATTTTTCTTAATCTGCGGATTTGTACATCAACGGTTCGTTCATCAGGGTAGATATCTGTACCCCAGACTTTATCCAATAATTTTTCACGGCTATAGACCTTATTGGGATGTGTTATAAAATGTGCTAACAATTTATAGTCCAGCGGCCCCAAATTCATTTTTTTTCCGTGCGCAGTTACCCGTTGATTCTCCTTATTTAAGAGCAGATCAGCAAAATAAATGAGTTTTCCATCGTTTCTTTCAGAGCGTCTGAGCACAGCCTTGATTCGAGCAATTAATTCTTTAGTAGAAAAAGGTTTAACGACGTAATCATCTACTCCGACGGAAAGACCAAGAATTTTATTTTTTTCCTCAGACTTCGCAGTTAACATTATGATCGGCAGCCACTGGGTTTCAGGTGTGGCTCGCAACTCTTTTGCATACTCAATTCCATTAGTACCAGGCATCATCCAGTCTATGAGAACAAGATCTGGCATATTATTTAACATTTTTTCACGAGCTTGTTTAACGTCAGCAGCCTCTTCTAAAATAAATTTACTATTAAAAAACGAAAATTTTACCATCTCTCGAATGGCTTCTTCATCTTCAACAATTAAAATAGTTTTTTTACTCATATTTATCAATCAACTTAAGGTGGTAGATAATTTTTTGTAGTTTACAAAAGAGTTCCCTGCTATTTTAGCAGAATAAATAAATCAAAATTACATTTATTACAATCTTGTCATAATCTGGTCATATTCATATATTACAATACCGTAATAATTTAATTATGTTTGTATGTTTTAATATTAACATATTTGCTTATTATAATAATTTTTTAGTCTTTTTTTATATCAAGAGGGTGTGACATGTTAAAGATGTTCAGTAAAATGGAAGATGCAGCAGAATCCAGTGAAGGGGATTTTCTGAAGTTTGGTGTGGTTATCATTTTTATGATAGCTGTGCTTGTTATCAGCTATAATTCTATGGGTGAATTGCCGACCAATGCATTTCTTGTTATAGCAGCACTTTTTGGTGCTTATATGGCAATGAATATTGGTGCCAATGATGTAGCCAATAATGTGGGACCGGCAGTGGGTTCAAAAGCTCTGACTCTGGGCGGTGCTATTGTTATTGCAGGTATCTTTGAAGCCAGCGGTGCTTTCATTGCCGGTGGTGATGTGGTTGGCACCATTAAAAAAGGTATTATTGATATTGATGCCTTTGGCGGTGATACCGATACTTTTATCTGGGCTATGATGTCAGCATTATTGGCTGCAGGTCTATGGTTAAATGTTGCAACAAAATTTGGTGCTCCGGTTTCTACAACCCACTCAATAGTTGGTGGTGTGATGGGTGCTGGTATTGCTGCCGGTGGATTTGCGATTGTGTCCTGGGGCACTATGGGTAAGATTGCTGCTTCCTGGGTTATTTCTCCTGTTTTAGGTGGTATTATTGCGGCAATTTTCTTGTTTTCAATTAAGAAAAATATTGTTTTTAAAGATGATAAGGTTGATTCAGCAAAATTTTGGGTACCTATTTATGTGGCCATTATGACCTGGGCATTTACTACTTATCTTACCTTAAAAGGTCTGAAGAAAATCTGGCCTGATATTGTCGATATCCTGGCATTTTTGCCTGATGAGAAAAAGCCGAGCTTTGTGGTGGCGGCAATTTTTGGTTTAATACTTGCTACTATAGTTTATCTTTTTGTTAGTAGAGCTATTAAAGCGAAACAGAATTTAATGAATGACAGAGCTAGTATTAACACCTTATTTACTATCCCTCTTATCTTTTCTGCGGCACTTTTAAGTTTTGCCCATGGTGCCAATGATGTAGCGAATGCCATTGGACCATTGGCTGCAATTAGTGATGCCGTAAGTACCGGTGGTATTTCATCCAAGGCCAGTATTCCATTTTGGGTCATGGCTATTGGTGCACTTGGTATTGTTGTAGGTCTTGCTCTATATGGTCCAAAACTGATTAAAACAGTGGGTTCAGAAATTACTGAACTGGATCAGATGCGCGCTTTTTCTATTGCCATGGCTGCTGCAATTACGGTGATCATTGCCAGCCAGTTAGGATTACCAGTCAGTTCCACTCATATTGCTATTGGTGGTATCTTTGGTGTTGGTTTCCTCAGAGAGTATATGCAAGATCATAAGGAAGTGATTAAGCTGGATGAAGAGGAAAAAAAATTAGAGAGAGAAGAAAATAGACTGGAACAATACCGGGATAATCTCCAGGAATTATTAGATCTGGATGATGAAAAGAAAGATAAAAAGGTGTATAAGCAGATTGGTAAACTCTATGACATGATTGACAAAGAAGAAACACTATTAGAAGAAGAAAAGCTGATAGTTGATACTTTACAAAAGAAAAAGTATGTCAAGCGTGATGCATTTAAGAAGATCATTGCTGCATGGGTGATTACTGTACCAATTGCTGCGGTTCTTTCTGCCTGTGTTTTCTTTATGATTAGAGGAATGATGCTTTAATCTGTATGTTTTAACCTTGTGTTTAATATACAAGGTTAAAATATAGGTAATTTACTTTTCTCTCCGGCTATTTCTCTCACCAGTTCTGGTAGCATATAGCCGGGGAGTTTTTCTCTGAGTTGTTGATAAAGAGCCAGTGCTTTTTTATCACTGACTTCAAAATGAGCACTCCCCTGAACTTTATCCAACATATGCAGATAATATGGAACAATCTGGTTTTCAATTAACGTCTTACTTAATTGAATAAGTGTTTCCAGTTTATCATTCACACCTTTTAGTAAAACCGACTGATTAAATAACAATATATTGTGTCGAGAGAGTTCGGCAATGGCCTTTTGATTATCAGAGCCTATTTCCTGTGCATGGTTGATATGTAAAACCATAATAACTTTCA
>JADFVK010000218.1 GCA_015222495.1 Pseudomonadota bacterium | reverse complement strand
GGCATAATAGAAGGTCCATTACGAGCACCTTCTTCACCACCGGAAATACCTGTCCCCATATAAATAATTCCTTGTTCCTGCAGGGTATTTACACGTCGGCTTGTATCTGTATAAAGTGAATTACCACCATCCATAATGATATCCCCCATATCTAAATGAGGAAGTAGCAAATCAATAAAACTATCCACAACTTCACCTGCCTTTACCATCAACAAAATACGACGAGGGGATTCAAGACTGGAAACAAATTCTTCAATGGAATGTGTACCAATTATTTGTGTTCCACTAGCTACACCATTAATAAAGTCATCTACTTTACTTATGGTGCGATTAAAAACAGCCAGACGAAAACCATGATCATTAATATTAAGAGCAAGGTTTTGCCCCATAACAGCCAGGCCTATTAAACCAATATCGGCTTTTTCCATGAGAACTCCAAAATATATTAAGATAATTGGTAAGTATAGAACTAGACTGGGAAATTGTATAGCGTGGTATAATTTTAAGACTAGAGACTTTAGTTTTTAACTAACAGCCTGAACAGGAATTTGTGTATTAGTATGGGTAATCTGATTAAGTTCATCCACATAAACCAAGGTAGGTTTATAAGTTTCTAACTCTTTTTCATTCAAACTAGCATAGGCTGCTATAATGATCAAATCATTTGGGTTAGCTTTATGAGCAGCAGCACCATTAATAGAAATAATTTTAGAGCCCGCCTCAGCCTTAATGGCATAAGTAGAAAAACGCTCACCATTGGTGATGTTATAGATTTCTATTTGTTCATATTCAAGAATACCCGCTGCTTCCATTAGATCAGTATCTATGGCACAAGAGCCTTCATAATCAAGCTCTGAATGAGTTACGGTGACTCTATGTAATTTGCACTTAAGCATCGAACACTGCATATTATCCATTTACCCTAGCTATGTTATGGCTATGTTACTACTCTGTTATTAAAAAAAGCTGTTTACTAAAAAAGGTCGAACATTCTAGCATATAGCACTAATTTTGTAAAATCATATGAATCCACACAACTTTATTTGTTTAGAATGATATAATCACGCCTTTTTACAATTAAGGATCTTTCAACTATGAGCAGTACTATCCGTCCCAGTGGCCGTGCTAATGATGAGCAACGAGTGGTCAAATTTACCCGCAATTATACTAAACATGCAGAAGGTTCAGTATTAATAGAAAGTGGAGAAACCAAAGTGCTATGCACTGCATCGGTTGAAAGTCGGGTGCCCGGATTTTTAAGAGGCAAAGGTCAGGGTTGGGTAACAGCTGAATACGGCATGTTACCAAGATCAACAGGTAGTAGAATGCGTCGTGAATCTTCCTCCGGCAAACAAGGTGGTCGTACTATGGAGATTCAACGTCTGATTGGTCGTTCATTACGAGCAGTTATAGATCTTGAAGCACTGGGTGAACATACCATTACATTAGATTGTGATGTTATTCAGGCAGATGGCGGTACCCGTACTGCATCCATCTCTGGAGCCTATGTTGCTTTAGTCGATGCAATTAATTATATGCTCAGTAAAAAAATGATTAAAAAAAGTCCTCTGCATGGTCAGGTCGCCTCGATTTCTGTCGGGATCTATAATGGTGAACCAGTATTAGATCTGGATTATGCAGAAGATTGTAATGCTGAAACAGATATGAATATTGTGATGAATGAAGCTGGTGGATTTATTGAAGTGCAGGGTACAGCAGAAGGCCATGCATTTCAGCCTGATGAACTCAATGCAATGCTGGACTTAGCTAAAAAAGGTATTATGCATTTAGTTGAAAAACAAAATGAAGCTCTGGGCTAAGAGCCGTCAGAAAATAAAAATGTGCCGCTGTCGCTTTGCAAACATGTTTTATCCTGCAAATAAGACAGAGGTATATTTTTACGTTTGATAAGAGACAAGTCAGAAAAATATAAAGATAACAGGTATAAATAAAATGGGACTAGATAAAAAAATTGTTTTAGCCAGTGGTAATAAAGGCAAGGTTAGAGAATTTGTTAAAATGTTTACAGATTTGGGGCTGGATATTGTTCCTCAAACTGAGTTGGGTGTAGGCGATGTACCTGAAACTGGTACCACTTTTGTGGAAAATGCCATTATCAAAGCACGCTATGCAGCAGAAATAACCGGTATGCCCGCCATTGCCGATGATTCTGGTATTGAAGTTGACTATCTTAATGGTGTTCCGGGTATTTATTCCGCACGCTATTCTACTTTAGATGATAGTTTTAAGGGAACTGCTGATTCCACCGATGCTAATAATAATCTAAAACTCTTAGATGCTTTAAAAGATGTTGCTGATGATAGCTTACGTACTGCTCGTTACCAGTGTATTTTAGTGTATATGCGCCATGCTGCTGATCCAACACCTATTATCTG
>JADFVK010000034.1 GCA_015222495.1 Pseudomonadota bacterium | reverse complement strand
GTTATCACGTTTACCTGAAACAATCACTCGATTGTCTAAACCCGTTTGTGTGCTGAGCTCATTATTCAAGACACTGGCTGCATGCCAGCTGGCGGTTGAAGCAATATTACCATTAGTTGGATCAAGTGCGTAGGCTATTAAATCACCACTCCAGTCACTGGAGTCGAAAATGGCCAGATAAAGGAAACTATTGGTTCCTAAAGATTTTGAGTTAAAGGCAACTGATGCTGCACTACTTTTTGTTTCAAATGATAAAAATGCAGCGTTTAAGGCATCAATCATTTCCTGTGGCTTTTTCGCACTAAGATATTGTCCACGACCATTCCAGGCTGCATGCCTAAGGTCATCAATGGTTGTAATGGCATTGGGTGTTGGAATTGGCCATAAAAACGGATCAATGAAACTGGTGGGGTTGGCACTCAATGTCCCATCCAGACCAAATGACAGTGTATAGGTATTCATGTGCTGGGCAGGATTGGTGTCATCTAAAGCTCTATCTGTAGGCACTTCATTATCCAATGTGGTTGCCAGGTCACGCTCATAAAAATACATCGCCACATCAGCCAGTGTATTGGATATGTCATTTATTTCGGTATAATCACGCTGATCGAGATAGGTGTCATCATTATTATTAGTGAAAGTGTCATACACCCCTTGTGTGACACAATGAGTGGTATCAATTATATGGCAATATCTGACACTGTCCGCATAAGAGCCGCCATCGTAGTTGGTATTATCATCGCTATCCGTGTCACCCAGGGTAGGATCAGAACCATTCCAATAGCCATCGGTCATGAGTAAGGTGTAGTTTGCCTGACATTTGTTATTGATCGGTGAACTGCCACCTTCTAAAATATCACCAACATCTTCTAAAGCTGTTCTCAAAGGAGTAAAGCCATCAGAAGAGCCTGTAAATAAATTTGTAAACAGTGTATTACGATTGTCTTCGCCGTCGGCAATACCATTACCATTAGCAGGAATCGTATCATTAGTATCGGCTAAGTCTGCAACTGGAGTGTTGATAGGACCATCAGTGTCATTACCAGTTATATAGTTAATACCATAAAGTCCAACGCGGGCTGTTGAGGAGTTTATTACTTCGGCAACAGCTTTTTTTGCGGTGTATTCTCGTAAACGATAATAGCTATACCAGTTTGCATAATTCATTCTTTCTGCATCAGTAGTTAGAGAGTTGACCGCAACACCTCCAGAATTAGAGCTGACATCGCCGCACTCATCCGTTGCTGCATCTGCTGCTGCTCCTTGACCACTGGAACCTGGTCCGTCATACTCACCATCACCATCATCATTCCAAAGCCAAAAATAATGGTCACTGACATCCTCGCCACAAGAATCATAAGGATTGTCACATGCTGTAGTTAAAGTGCGATCGGTGAAGAAGTCACCGCTACTGTCTTTGCCTTTCCATGGTGTGTAGGCGACATTCGGATCATAAGCCAACAGATTGAAGCCAGGACAAGTTAAACGACGTAAGCCCCGGTTAAATTCATCATCATCATTGCTGGGTGGTAAATCATCAGTATGCTCATCTTCATAAGGCCAGGAGCCATAAGCTGCTCCAGTATTTAGTAGCTCACCCCATCCCATACTACCCGAGTCATCCAGCAGTATCGTGATATTCGGTTGGACATGACTGGCAATAAATAAAGGGGTGTCCGCCAGGTTTCCAGGCGCCGGGTAAGCAGAATTAGATAAGCCTATTGTGGCCAAAAAGAGAAATGGCTTGAGGACCATACTTTTGCCTGGTATTTGATGAGTTTGCTTTTTCATAATCATTTCTCGCTACTGCAATCTATTTAATGAAAACGGGGGAATTATTAATAGCCGTTTCCATAAACGTTGTGAATAACCTAATTGTTATTGTCAAATTTATAATTTCATGCCATAAAAAGTTTGTATCATAACAACAGAATTGTCCGTTGCGCCTGTTCCACGGGCATAGACAACAGCATAATCTGATGCTTCGTTAGTGGGTGGATCTTCACTTTCCTGAGCCATTTCAGATGAATCTGGGTTAGATCCTTCATTGTGAAATCGGTGCTGAATGACATATCTTGGTGTAGTTGCAATCCCCGGTATAGTGTTTCCTTCAAGAGAGGCATCTGTTTCCCATGTAGTGCTATTGGTCAGGATATCAGTCATATTTTGTTCTGAATCATACAAACCGTTTGTATTAATATTGAATGCCGTACGACTGACAATACCTTCGAGTACTTTTTCAGCATCGCGTAAAGCACTTTCCGCTGCTTCAAAAGCCAGTGTATGGTCTCGTAAATTACCGGCCATTTTTTCTTCCATCAAAGTTCCCTTCATACTGGAAACACCGATGATAGTTAATAACAGCAGCATAATTAAACTAATAAACAAGACTGCACCTTGCTGTCGCTGTATTAAATTTTTTATTTGAATGTTATGTTTCATCATTACAACCTATTTCAGTCGATTTCTTAGTGATATTGTTGAAGTAAATGCTCGTCGGATACGCTTATCTGCTGCAGTAAATGATGTTCCCGTTGGAAAACTGTTATAGTCATTAATCTCATAGGCATAGGTTTGATTATCTTGTGCAACGCGATCTTCAATTGTATAGGCCAATAGAGATATTCTAACGCTGACAACATCTTGCATATCGCTGATTTGGTGAGCGGGTACATACCGATTCGGCACTCTATCGCCTGTTGTATCTTCACCATAAAGAGCCTGCATGTTTTCAATACCTTCGACAAGCTCTTCTGCGATGCCTGCAATATTTTCTCGATAAAGAGCTCGATTTCCAGTGGGATTAACACGAATTGAATAATTTCGAGATATTAAGGCAAAAATCTCAGCATCGCTCTGATAGGCCTTACTCAGTCGATTACTGATATTAACATTATTAGCATGTGCTGCATTTTGTGTACCTGAACTACAATTATACGAGGGATCATCTGGATCGGCATTACATGGGGTATTACTGATGCGGGCAATATCTGCTGATTCGCAGTCAGAAATCATAAACAAACCACCCTGATCTAAATTACAGGTATTGGGTGCAGTGAGATGGATTTGTGCATTATCAGCATCCATATTACCTGTTAATGTCCCACCGCAAGAACCACCAAACTGCAGACTAATAATATCAGTGCCATCAACCACGTCAGTGACACTAGAAACATTATCTTCACCAGAAATAGCAGTATTTACATCAAATTCATCACCAGTAGGCCCAGGATTAGCGATAATATGTGATGGTATTTCTCGTCTGGAGCGACATCCTTGAAAGCCGGCTCTACGTATGTCTCGGCTAATAAACTCCATGGCAAATCGGGCATTTTCTTGTAAACGGGAAAGCTCTTCCACGGCACTATAAGTTTTTTTATTTGAGATAAACAGCTGAACGACACCTGTGAGCAGAATCATGCTAATAGTAATTGCAACCATAATCTCAATAAGAGAAAGGCCGTGTTGTTTAAATTGTCTTGTCATTATCTTACTCATTGTGAACACATAAAAATGAAATATTAAGGTTTAATTATGGTTGAGAATGTTCTTTCTTTATCTGCTATCGAGGCACCAGCCGTATTGTCAACCCAAGTGATACTGACAGTAAATGTATCATTAGCTCCACTTGTTACCGTTGCTTTGCCAGAAGGTAATACGCTTTCTAATAAAGATTTCCATTCGGCAATGGAAGAAGTAGCCATTTGACTGGTGGTACTACAGCCAGATGATGTGTAACACGTACCAATATTATAGGTGTTGGTGGTATCTATATCGTTAAAAGAACCATTAGTAACCTCATCTTGATTGGCACGCATTTTGTCAGCAATATCTGTTGCTAAAAATGATGCCTGGCTTCTTAAATAAGCACTATTATTAAATCTCATGCTGTTTGCCTGCAAACCTGCCAGGCCCAATAAGCCAATTGCCAGAATTATCATCGCAATCAAGACTTCCAATAGGGTAAAACCAGATTGATTTAAGTTCTTCATTTTCAGCCTTTTACTTCATATTTCTTTAATTGGTTGTATTGCAAAATGCTTCCACACATGTTCTATGGGCAAGCTGTTCTGGCTGTTGTGGGTCTCCCCGTAGCAGATAGACTGATGGTTCTGACCTGATCGCCTACACAATCGGGAATCGTTAATGCAAAGGTGGTTGGTGAAGTTGTTGGTACGCTTTTGAGACCAGTGCCTCGATAAGTCACTAAATTAGCCGTTGTCGTTACAGTTGAACCACCTGATAATGCTCCCCACTGACGTATCACATTAGCATTGGAATCAATGACGATCCAGCCATTAGTCCAGTTGGTATTATTATTACAGGCTGTAAAGCTTGTTGGACCAGATGAACAGACCGTAACTGACACCCCTCGCTTAATTGCCTCACTGCGAGCTATATTAAATGCTGCAATTAAGGCATTTGCCTGAGTCGTAATACGATTATTTTGTATTGTGCTGCGAAAACTGGGAACGGCTATGGTTGCTAAAATGCCAACCAGGGCCAACACAATCATCATTTCTATTAAGGTAAAGCCATTTACTTTTTTCATGATTATAGTTATATACCTTTTTAAAAATTTAACACCCTGTTTACGATAAATGTTATTGCATGACGGATAAATGGTCAAATCAGGTAAAAAAATGTGGAAGGGTTAGCAATTACGCATTGCCTCAAAAGAAAAGATTGAATATTTTG
>JADFVK010000217.1 GCA_015222495.1 Pseudomonadota bacterium | reverse complement strand
GTTTGATGATTTGACATCGTGACTGTGCAGGTATCGGTACCGGTACAAGCACCAGACCAGCCGCGAAATGTAGAGTTATTAAAAGCAGTGGCGTTAAGTGTCACTAGACTATTGCCATCCGTGGGATAATTTTCTGTGCAATCACTTCCACAATTAATGCCCTGTACAGTACTTGATACAAGCCCTGTACCGTTACCTGTCTTGTTTACGGTTAACGTAAAACTTGCTAAAGGAAAGGGATCAACACCGTCAAACAATCCATCTTGGTCACTATCTGGATTATTTGGATCTGTACCTTGTATAAATTCTTGTACATTAGTTAGGCCATCATTATCAGTGTCTTCAGTATCATCGGTGGCATTAAAGGGGCTGAAACCATGCTCTATTTCCCAGGTATCAGGTGCGCCACCATTATCATCATCGTCATCAAATTCATCTGGTGAATTATCTCCATCATTATCGCTAAGGCGTACTTCGACCGCACCAATATCAACCGTACCGTTACTGATCCGAAAAAAACCAGAACCACGCTGGTCAGTGATTATGCCACCTAGTAATAAGGTGTTACTCCCTGCATCAATTGCGACACCTCCTGCAATTGGCAAGTGGGTGGGTGTTGGCCCGCCGTTGTTAGCTAAAGGGCTTATCACGGTATTAAGGGTACCGGCTAGGATCAAATCTGTGCTGGCGAATAGTGAACCCGTTGTCACACCAGCATTGCCGTTTTCACCGAATAAATTATGCCCTAAAGATAATAAACTGCCACTATTGCTAACTTCCTTTTCGGAAGGGACTTGGGGTGAATGGTTCCCCGCAACAATACTATTGCTCAGTATGAGCGTACCCTCGCCATTAAAAATACCGCCACCGGCGGAAAAATTAGTTGCCGTATTATCAGAAATGGTACTGTTATTAATAATCAGCGCACCATCATCCAAATTGATACCGCCGCCATTGCCTGAAGTGTTATTTGACACGGTGCTATTATTAATAGTCAGTTTTCCTGCCCCTTGGTCAATTTTAATCCCCCCACCAGCGCCTTGGTCAAATCCATCAACCGCAGAGTTTCCATAGATGCTGCTATTACTGATAGTTAATGCACCAGGGCCAAATTTACGGATACCGCCACCGCCACCGCTATCGACATTGGCAGAATTGTTTGTTAAAACAACTTGGTCAATGGTGACAGTACCGGTTTCGATAAGAATGCCACCTCCACCGCTAATAGGATCATTTTCTGGAACATGCCCGTCCTTAATAGTTAAACCATTGATGGCAACCGTTCCAACAACGCCTGCGCTAATCTTGAAAATGCGTGAAGTATTGCTTCCACTAACCGCTATGATACTCGCTCCCAGTCCATCGATTGAAACTGAATCTGTTATTGAAAGCTCCCCAGAACTTAGGGTCATCATCCCATTCAGTTCACTTGAAAATGAAATAACATCATCACCGGGATTATTATTAGCATTTAAAATCGCTTGTCGCAATGAGCCTTCACCACTGTCATTAAGATTGCTTACAACAAAAACTGTTGAAGTAGCTGTTGCAAATGTTGCGATTATATTTTTATCATTAAACATTGAGACTATACAAGCACTCTTACCTGAGCAAGCACCATTCCATCCACGAAAGACAGAGCCATTTTCCGGTGTTGCAATCAGAGTTACTTGAGTATTTGCACCATTTAAATAAGCTTCATTACAATCAGTACCACAGTCAATACCAGTGGGAATACTAGTGATGTTTCCAAGGCCTGTTCCTGTTTTATTTATTGTTAGATTATAGTGTGGAGGTGCAGGTTCAAATCTTGCCTGAACGAACTTAGCATTGTTCATGTTTAACAGACAATCTGAAGTTCCGCTGTTAGTACAGTCTGCCTCCCAACCAACGAAGATAGATCCAATATCAGGAACAGCCGTTAAAACAATGGTACCATCTTCGGCAAATTCGGTAGAATCAGCCGCACAATTAATATCACAAAGAATGCCTTCAGGATTACTGCTAGCAATTCCTTTACCTTCACCTAATTTAACAACATTTAAAGGGAACAAGAGCGGAGTAACATCAATATGAAATTCACCTGAAACCTGAAGTCCAGATGGGTCTTCAACGCGGTACTGAAAATGCAGATGGCCCTCAAAATCAGATTTGGGGCGAAAACTAGCATCACCATTACTGAACAATGATAACGAGCCTTGATTATTTTCAGGGGGTATTGTTAATACAAACGTGAGAGGATCACTGTTTGGGTCGGATGCTAATAATCGAAAATTTATAATACTACTATTGACAAACACTGCCATTGGAGAATCAATAGCACCAAATGATGTGTTTTGTAGTGCTGGGGGTTCGTTTCCTTTTCCTATTTCGATGGGATACCAGACAGCATTATTTGCTTGAGTAATTTCTAACTCAGGGTCTTTAGTCGTGCTAGTTACCAGAGCACCAAGATATTTTTTTGTATTACTATCCAAACTAGGTATTGATACTCTGAAAACTTCGGTTTTAACTACTCCAGAGGCTAAAGTTCTAATAAATGCTTGAGAAAACACTAGGTCTTCATTCTTTGAGATTATATTATCATCTGATATATAGAATACTATTGAAAAGCTTTCTTCTTCTGTTCCATTGTTTTCGTAGGTAATGGGAACTAAAATCTCTTTTCCATAGACATAGTCAAATAAATAACAATAAACACCCTGTCTTACAATAGGGTTACATTCTTTTCCCTGAACACTTCCAGCTAAAACACCAACAGTATGTTCACTATATGGCTTTTGATCAGTTGTTACCTTAACTCCTTTATATTGAAATATTGATAAACTTAAATCAAATACTTCATTTTCGCCATATAGGAAGCGAGCACCACTTGATCCATCCGCACCGGGAGAATAATAAGAGTTATTTCCGTTACGATTAATAAAATTATCAGCTATCCCCATTACATTAAAAATTCTATCTTCATGCTCCAGTCCAAGAGCATGGCCAAATTCATGAATGGCAACAGCAACAATAGAGTGGGCCTCAAAAGTATCAACTCGATTAAAATCTAATAGATAAGGGTTATGTTTCCCATCTTCGAGTCCTCTAAATTCATTTTCAGGATTAAATACAATATCAGTTTCAATGAATGCACAGTCTACGACATCTATCACTGGAGCCATATGTGCAAGTACTTCTTTTGGACTATTTATGAATTCATTACGACGAGCAAAATAAATCTCATTTTTACTATTACCTAGAATACTGGATGATAAAATTTCACTATCAGGGTCATCAACATCATCTAGACCCGTTGTTGAAAAATTAACACCTGTATACGAGTTCCATCTTGACCAAGCTTTTATAATTGCTTCAGCTTCGGGGGAGTTATCTGGAAAACTAGAACGAATTCGGTAGAACTCAATATCTTTAGATTTGTGTCGAAGAGGTACGTTGTTACAGCATTGCTCAGTGTCATCGATAATTGTACAGCCAGTAAGTCTGGAAAACTTAAAACTCCAGCTATTTGGACTAATTGAACATAAAAGAATGAATATTATTAATGTTTGTAGAGTACTCACCGAAGCAAAGCTGAAATTATTAACTTTATATTTATTTTTTTTTATAAATCTCATTATCTCCTCCTCACTAAACCATCTTTTTTTGAAAATAAAAGATGGGCAAAAGGATCTGCACTCTTTAGAACTTTGTTTACATTTTTATTCCACCGAGCATTTTTCTTACGCTTTGCTTTATGCTTCTTTTTTTTCTGAAGAATTTCTTTAAAACTATAGGCATTTATTGTTGAGTAATCTGATTCATAATCATGAAATGATTTATTATTTCGATTGTCTTCATTATTTGACAAATTAATATCTGAACTCTCTCTAATAAGACGTAAAGTTCCTACTCCAAGAGGACGTTCGAAAATCTTTGACTGGGGAACAATCTCTCCACGAAGAATTTCATCATTATCATTTATTAAAATCTCACAGCTTTCATCATCATAAATATTGTTATCTATAACAAAAAAATGATGTACATATTTAGGACCATTGATCATGTCATTTGCTAAAAAGATGACAAGCTCGTCATCCTTGGCAAAAGTAGGTAGATGACTGCTTAAAACAAAAGTGTAGTGTTTGGTATACCCCACTCCTGGCATCATTAGAATAATTTCTTTCTCTACATAATCACCTTGTATAAACTCAATGATTGAGAAGGTTATATAAGTAAGAGGATAGTCAATATCAGTTTCTGTCTCTGCAGATAAATATTCAACATCAACGACTTTCCCATGAAAAATCAAATCAGAGAACTCAGAGAACTCAGAAAGTTGTTGGTCTAAATTTTTGTATTTAGCTTGCTCTGATGAACGGGCTCTCATTGGCTGAATATTAAAAGTAGAGATTGTATCGGGTTTATTATTCGGTATATCAGCTGCATAAGCTTGAAAACTTGTAACAGTAAGCACAAAAACCAGGGTAGTAATTTGACTTAGATTGGGGTGAAAAAATATTTTGAACTTTGTTAACATGCTATCTAATCCAATTTTCGATTAAAACAGGTAGCCTATAGCTAAAGCTTCATGCCTCATAAAAACAGTCAAGCCATAGATGAGTGCAATATAGGTTAACTTGCAATCAAATTAAAACTACAAAAAGACGCACAGTTGGTTATTACAAGTAGAACACAATTATCTAGCCGACTGGTTTTAACCATTACTTATCTTATAAAAAACTTACAACAAAAAGTCTACACTATCTAAAAACAAAACAACATGACTCAAATGAGTCAAAATTAATATTAATT
>JADFVK010000216.1 GCA_015222495.1 Pseudomonadota bacterium | reverse complement strand
AATAATCGTAACTAAAAACTAATTCTGAGATTTATGATTTCTGGTAAAAATAATAATATTTCCTGGTTGTCCCATAAAATGGATGATTTAAGGATTAACCTTTCTCAGCCGGATGCTTTAATTCAATTGGCCTTTTTAGGGCTTATTTCTGGTTTGATCAGTGGTATTATTATTGTTGCATTTAGATTGCTTGTTGAAAGCTCTCAAATTGTATTATTACAGGGCATTGTTGAAAATTTTGAAGTCTTATCATTGGAACAACGAGTGATTTACCCTGTTGTTGGTAGTATTTTCATTGCCTTATTATTTCGTTATTTTTCCAAAGGTATCAGAGTTTTAGGGATTGCCAGAGTCATAGAAAGTATGGCTCTTTCTCAGGGCTACTTAAGTCTAAGAGGATTTTTCCTGCAATTTTTTGGTGCGGCTATTGCCATTATTTCCGGACATTCAGTGGGGCGTGAAGGACCTATTGTCTTTCTTGGTGCTGCATCCAGCAGTTTGCTGGGACAGTCTTTAAGATTACCGAATAATAGTATACGTACACTAGTTGGTTGTGGAACAGCTGCAGGGATTGCTGCCTCATTTGATACACCACTTGCCGGTGTCATTTTTGCTCTTGAAGTAGTTATGATGGAATATACTATGGTGAGTTTTGTACCTGTGATTATAGCGGCAGTCAGTGCTACATGGGTGTCTGTTTTCTTCTTTGGTCATGAGCCTCCTATATTATCAGATATCGCTTATGAGGCTACTCTATCCGACTTACCACTGGTGATTTTATTAGGCATTATTGCCGGGATATTCTCTGCTTTATTTGTGCATCTTATACAACTTATTAGTACAAAAACTCAGCAGATAAATTTTTCAGCCAAATTAATTTCAGCAGGCTTTATAGTGGGGTTGATTGCTATGATAGAACCTGGAGTAATGGGTGTTGGCTATGATTCTTTAGTTCAAATAGTGTCGGCAAATATTTTACTTGATTCACTGTTATTATTATTGATGTTTAAATTGCTGGCAACGGTTGCCTGTCTCGGTTTAGGTATTCCAGGTGGTGTTGTGGGCCCCGCATTATTTTTAGGGGCGAGTTTGGGAGGAGTATTTGCTTTAATTATACGTTTATTTTTTCCAGAATTTGATGCTGTTAATATTAGCATTTATAGTATGTTGGGTATGGGCGCCGTGATGGGTGCGAGCTTACAAGCACCCTTGGCGGCATTAATCGCAATGATGGAGCTGACCCGAATGCCTGAGGTGATTCTTCCGGGAATGATAACAATAGTAATAGCTAACCTTACAGCAAGTGAAATCTTCCATAAAAAATCATTATTTATATCTATGCTGGAATCCAACGGTATTGATATTACTGCAAATCCAGTAACACAATCATTAAGACGTATCGGAGTTGCAAGTGTCATGAATCGTTCCATTTTACAAACTGGTCCGATGATAACAATAAAAAATCTAAATGAGTGTATTTCTAATGAGACACAATGGTTAATAATAGATGCTCATGAAGATGAAATAGAGAAAATTTTAGCCTTGGGTGATTTAGTTTTATTATCAGAGCAGTACAAGAAAAATAGCACTGATGAGTTGATTGATTTAAATTTGAATCTTGAACATGATATCGGACTGAGTTCTGTGACCTCTATCCACTTACAGGCCACATTAGAAGAAGCCTTGAATAAAATGAATCATTTCAATATTAATATGCTCTATGTACGAAGAGTTGTTGCTCCCGGTAGAATACATATTTATGGCATTGTGACTCGTGAGCAGATTGAAGCGAGTTATCATTAGTTACGAATTATGCTTCTTTATCTGCAATACCAATTAAAGCATAATTAACCTCGACTAAATACCCAGTCATTTTGAGTAGATAGTTCTGAATTATAGACATAACCAGCTTCATTAAAGTTTTTAATTTTTTCGACTTCTGTTATTTTATTTTTAAGGATATAAGCACTCATCATGCCACGTGCTTTTTTGGCATAAATTCCAATAATCTTATAAGTGCCATCATCTCGTTTTTCTTTAAATACCGGAGTAATGAGTTTGCCATTCAATTCCTTAACTTTGACGGATTTAAAATATTCATTGGAGGCCAGATTAACCAATGTATCATTATCAATTTGTGCTAGCTGCTTATTAATCAGTTCAGTTATCTGACTACCCCAGAATTCATATAAGTTTTTACCACGAGTGTTTTTAAGTTTAGTACCCATTTCCAGACGATAGGGCTGCATGAGATCCAGAGGACGTAATAGGCCATAAAGACCTGATAATATCCGTAGATGATCTTGTGTAAAACTCAGATCTTCATCTGAAAAGCTTTCCACATTCATTCCTGCATAGACATCTCCTTTAAAGGTTAAAAGAGCCTGCTTGGAATTTTGTGGGTTAAAGGGTAAATGCCAGTCATGATAGCGATCATGATTGAGTTGTGCCAGATTAGTACTGAGATGCATCAACTTTTCTAATTGTTTTGCAGAATATTCTTTTAGTACCTCAATTAATTTAGCTGCATCTTCCAGGCAATCTGCTTGCGTAAAGTCATCAGTTTGCGGCAAACTTTCAAAATCCAGTTTTTTGGCTGGAGATATAACAATGAGCATGGTATCCCTTTAATTTAATATAAAAGTTTTGTTCTAAGAGACTTATCTAGCCCTACTGGGGTAGAATAGACGCATAAGTTTAGCTAAGGTGTTTATATAGGATTTTAATGGAAAAGTTAGGAAAACGACATCAGTTTTTAGAAAATTTAATTAATTATCAGATTATTAATCAATTAAATGATGAACAAACTAAAAACTTATATCACTTAATCAAATCTTATTTAAAAGAACCTGATGCCACTGATTATACTTTGGAAACTATTGCTGTACGTATTATAAAGCTGGGTGTTGATTATGAAGCCTATGTTTCTGCTTTGATATTCAAAACCCTGCCTGATGAATTTACTAAAAGAGAATTAAGAGAATTAGAAGAGGGGCTTTATGAGTATATTGAGAAAAAGCTTTATGGTAAGGGTTTAGATAAACGCATTTCAGAAAAACTTCTAATTCAAATCAGTTTACAATATCCTAAACTCAGTACATCTATGGTAGAGAAAAAAGCTATGGGTAATTGGGGCTGGTTATTACCTCATGCTTTAACACAGCTTGTTTTTGATAAAATTACTGAATTGATTGATCAGGCAAAAACTGAAGCCAATAGAGGCAAAAGAAAAGGGCGTAAAATTCGTCTTAAAAAAATGAATTAAAAACCTTGGCCAACTTAAATTAATGAAATAAAGAAGAGATTATTATGATTAGAAAATGTTTATTTCCAGCCGCAGGTTATGGTACTCGCTTTTTACCGGCAACTAAATCCATGCCTAAGGAAATGCTCCCCGTGGTTAATAAGCCATTGATTCAATATGGTGTTGAGGAAGCAATTTCTGCGGGATTAATTAATATGGCTATTGTGACTGGTCGTGGTAAGCGATCAATGGAAGATCACTTCGATGTGAGTTATGAGCTGGAACACCAGATTCATGGTACAGACAAAGAAGACTATTTACAGGAAATTCGTAATATTATGGACTCCAGTACATTTTCTTATACCAGACAGGTAGAAATGAAGGGCTTAGGGCATGCGATTTTAACCGGTGAAACTTTGATAGGTGATGAACCCTTTGCTGTTATATTAGCTGATGATCTCTGTCTGGTAGATAATGGTGATGATACGGTACTGGCACAGATGGTTAAACTTTATCGTCAGTTTCGCTGCAGTATTGTGGCTGTAGAAGAAGTTCCCATGGATGAAGTACATAAGTATGGGGTGATTGATGGTGAGATGATTAGAGATGATATCTATCAGATCAATACTATGGTTGAAAAACCTGCCACCGAAGATGCTCCGAGTAATTTAGCTATTATTGGACGTTATATCTTAACTCCGGATATTTTTGAAATTTTAAGAAATACCACGCCGGGTGTTGGGGGAGAAATTCAAATTACTGACGCTTTGTTGAAACAGGCTCAGGATGGTTGTGTGCTGGCTTATAAATTTAAAGGTAAACGTTTTGATTGTGGTAGTATTGCCGGGTTTATTGATGCAACTAACTATTGTTATAAAGCTTTTTATTCTGAGTGACTTATATTTGGTCGGGCTAAAGGCTTCTTAAATTTTTTAACTGTGTTATTTCACACATCTACTCAGGGGTAGTTAATAAGCCTTAGAAATAGATTAGAATATTCTCACATATTAAAGGTGATTATGAACAAACGTACTATATTGATGTCAGTTGTATCAGGTATTTTAATTGTTAGTCTGGTTTTTATATCCTGGTATAAGCTGGAACAGGCCAGGAAAAATACAATTCTTGCTCAAGTGGCAGTTGATAAGACTTGTGATTTGCAAAAAAAGGATTGCCGCCTGAGTTTACCCAATGGTGGTGGTGTGACATTATCAATAGAACCCAGGCCTATCCCTCTGGTGAAAAAATTTGATATTAAAGTTAATGTCAATGGTATGGATGTGGAAGCTGTCGCTGTTGATTTTAAAGGCACAACCATGAATATGGGGCCTAATAATGTGACTTTAAAATTACTGGAAGCTAACAATTATTCCGGGCAGGGCATGTTGCCGGTTTGTATTCGCAATAGTATGGAATGGCAGGCCGATGTTTATCTTCAAGGTAAAGACGGGATTATTATTGCCCCCTTTATTTTTGTTACTCACAAAAACTAATTCAAAAGGTAAAAATGAAAAAAACATTTCCTATTATCATAGTGCTGCTAATTGCAGCCTGTGCCTACATGCTTTTTTATTGGCAGCCTGATTCTACAACTCATAAAACTATTTTTTCATCCTCTGAAACATTGCCTGAGGGTGGTGAGTTCAACTTACAATCTCTT
>JADFVK010000215.1 GCA_015222495.1 Pseudomonadota bacterium | reverse complement strand
TCTTGCATATCATGCAATGTGTTATCGATACCAATTTGAACACGCATGAGTGCCATACTGATTCCTTTTATTTGAAGATTATGGTCTTCTAACTGTGTTCTGGTAGGTGCATCAATATTCTGAATAGCTTTGTTCAGCTTTATTGTCAGGTCTTCAATGTTTTTTAAATTATCTTTTTGAGTATTCATAGTCTACTTATATCTTACATGTTAATTATTTTAATTACGCTTAAAAACACTTTTTTAATCCTGTGGGTAGCTTACAGGTTTATCAGATAAACATTAAAAATCTACAGAAATAAAAAACCCCTGTAATCAATTGATATACAAGGGCTTAATGTATGGTGGGGCGTGAGAGACTCGAACTCTCGACCAATGGATTAAAAGTCCACTGCTCTACCGACTGAGCTAACGCCCCCTTGAATTAAGAAAGTATAGAAGATATACCTCTTTTCAAGATGCGCATATTCTACCGTTTTTTGTATATATGGCAAGCTTTTTTACATTTATTTTTCTAATTTATTTTAATTTTTCCAATAAACTTTTTGCTTGTCCTGATTCTGTCGAATTTGGATAGTCTTTAAGCACATTATTTAAAGCTTCTCGAGCCTTATGTTTCTTGCCTAATTCATAATAGCAATAGGCTTTTTTCAATTCTGCTTCAGCCTGTTTTGGACTGACAGCATATTGATCTATTAATTTCTGGTAGTCAATAATAGCCTGTTCATAGTTATGTTGCGCATAACTGGATTCTGCTATCCAATATTGGGCAATATGTGCATAACGCCCATTAGGAAATTGATTAATAAACTCTATAAAAGAGTCTCTAGCCTGGTTATATTGACGAGCAGTGAGTTTATCATATGCTTTTTGATATGACTTTCGTTCTGCCTGATAGTCTGTTTTACTTGCTGGTTTAGGTTCAACAATGACTTTATTTTGAATATCTTCCTTTTTAGAATTTGGTGGACTTACTGAGACTGACTTTTCAACAACTTCAACTTGACTGGGTATGTGTTCATTAGAAATAGAGTTATTAGTGATAACTTGTTCCTCTTCTATTTTTCCAAAACGTTTATTAATATCCGCATCAAATTTTTGTTGATTTTGTTTGAGCAAGCGAATTTCATTTGCCTGTTCTTCCAATAAACTTCTTAGTTGTTGATTTTCTTGTTTTATTTGTTTAACACGAAACAACAACTCTAATTGTTTTTGTGAATTCATTACACGTTCTAAGCGTGCAACTCGAGATTCTAAAGGCTCTACCTGTTGTTCTGAATAAGCATATTCTGCAAATCCTATAATAAAAAAAACAAATAAAATCCCTTTAATTAGAAAAGAATTCACAATAACACCTTAATTTTTTAACAAATAATTAGTAAAGCAGTTCAACTCGACGATTGAGTTGTCTGGATGATTCGCTTTGATCGACAGAAACTGGATTTTCCTCACCAAAACTTCTTACTTCCATTTGCTGGCTTGTCACACCTGATGCAGATAGGAAGTCTTCAACAGCCTGGCCACGGCGTTCACCTAAAGATAAATTATAATCACGAGTACCGGACTCATCAGTATGACCTTCTAAGACGATGTGTTGATTAGGATTTAAGGAAAGATATTCTGCATGAGCATTCAATGCTGACTGCCCCTGAGTATTAATTTGAGTACTATCATGTTCAAAATAAATTGTACGAATAGAAAGGGGGCTATTCGGATCATTTAAGTCACCACTAACTCCCGTTGCAACGCTTGAACCATCGGCCATACCAGAGCCATCATATGCCCCTGTTTGACCTTCATAATTTTCAGAATTATTAGCATTTCCAGTACGGTCTTCAACAGCTGCGTTATTAGGCTCTTCAGTATCTCCCATCGAACCACAAGCTGTAAGCAGACCCAAACTTGCCACCATCAACAATGTAGTAATCTGCTTTAACAAAATTTTTTGTGAGTTATTATTCAATGATTTGTTCATAATGTTTTTATCCATTTCTTTTTGCGTAGAGTTTTGTATATATTTATACATAGTTAATTCCTAAATTATTGACTTCTATACGGTGACCAGGCTGGCTCTCTTACATCTCCACTAAGAACTCGTAACCTCTGTGGTGAATGACTACCATCAACAATTACTGCTTCTAATATACCACGTCCATGTAGTTCGGTCGCATATAAAACTAATTTTCCATTAGGTGCAAAGGAAGGTGATTCATCTAACTTTGAACGAGTTAAAACCTTTAACTGGCGACTATTCATATCCAGTTTTGCTACTCTATAATTACCATTATTGCGATGTACAAGTATTAACTCTTTACCATCCGGTGAAAAGCTAGCTCTGGAGTTATAATTCCCTTCATGTGTAATTCGTTTAGGGTGACCTGCTCGGCCACTTTTATTAACAGCTACTTGATAAATTTGTGGTTTACCACCCCTATCAGAAGTAAAAACTAATGATTGACCGTTTGGTGCCCAGGCTGCCTCCGTATCAATACCATAATGATTGGTAATACGTTGTAAAACACCACTGGCCAGATGCATGATATAAATTTCAGAATTACCATCTTTTGACAGCGTCATGGCTATACGTTTACCATCAGGTGACCACCGAGGTCCACTATTAATTCCTTTAAACTTTGCAATAACCTGACGCTTACCTGTTTTTAATTCCTGTATATAAATTACCGAACGATTTTTTTCAAATGACACATAGGCCAGACGCTTCCCATTAGGTGACCAGGCCGGAGACATAATAGGTTTTTTTGATTTTAAAATTACTTTTTCAGCAAAACCATCTGAATCTGCAATGGCTAAGATGTAAGTACGATTTTTCTGATCACGATTATTATTGACGACGACATAGGCGATTAGTGTATCAAATGCACCCCGTTCTTGAACTAATTTCTCATAGATATTATCACTGATTTGATGTGCAATTCTACGTAAATTTTTTCCATCTACCGTGTTCCGATAACTGAAAACTTTCTGTCCACTAAAAATATCGAGAAGTTGAAATGTAACTTCATATTTATTTTTACCTACAGGTTTAATCGCACCAACACCCAACTGTTCAGCAGCGGTGCTTTTCCAACGAGCAAAATCAATACTATCACCATAAGCAGGACGTTCAGGTAACTCATTGAGTTTTAGTGGCGAGAATAAGCCACTACGAGATAAATCCGCACGAATAATTTTTGCAATATCTACTGGAGACTGCTGCCCTTCACCCCATGAAAAAGGTACGATGGCAATAGGAGTTGCACTTTGATATCCACCCTTAATTTCAATTTCCAGGGCATATGTTGAGGGCATTATAAATAAGAACGCTAAAATTAATAAAAATATTTGTTGAAACATAAACTTCACAGAGTTCTTATTTTTGTAAGATATTGTTCGTTGCATATTGTTAATTTTTTCCTGGTTCCTGCTCTGGAGAAAAGAATAGGGTAAGATCCCTAAACTGTTCAAAAAGTTCTCTATCTTCAGGCACGGGTAGAGGCGAAGCTTTTCTCACTGCCGTTTCTACAGAGCGGTCAAATGAAAGGCTACCACTGGATTCCAGTACGCGCACAGAAATCACCTTGCCGGTAGGCTGTAATTTAATATTTACTCTACAGCTTAAATCAGAGGCTACATCTAAAGGTTGACGCCAGTTTTGTTCTATTTTTCTGGAAATCAAGGCAGCATATTTGTTCACAATGCCTTTGCTTTTTCGCAGCCATTCTTCACGATCTCTTTTTTGTTGTCGTTTAATTTCAGCCTGGCGTTTTTTTTCTGCTTCCACCTGTTGCTTACGTTTGGCTTCCTGACGTTTTTTATCTTGCTCAGCTTTTTTCTTAGCCTCTGCTGTTTTTTTAGCATCCGCTGCTTTCTTTGCCAGGGCCTCTTTTTTAGCTTTTTCTACCGCTTGTTTTTTTGCCAAAGCCTCTTTTTTTTCTGCATCATCTTTAAGCTGTTTTTCTTTTAAAGCTTTTTTCTTTAGCTGTTGCTGTTTTAATTTTTCTTTTTTTAGGCGAGCAGCCTCTTGTTTTTTCTTTTTAGCCGCTGCCTTGCGTTTTTTTTCCTGTTGTTTTTTCTTTACCTGCTGTTGTTTTCTTTGCTGTTTAAGCCTTTCATCAGAGCGTTTTTTTTCTGCTATTTTTTTAATCTCTGCATCATAACTATTAGCATCAATAGAATTTACCTGGATCACATCGCCTTGCTCTAAGACAATACGTTTGGGTTTATCCCATTCCCAGTTAAAAAGTAAGGCTCCGATAAAAACCACATGTAATGCAACTGCAATCGAAAAACCCCGGCCATTTGATTTTATCCAATCCAGCATTCAAATATCCATAGTAACTTATTGTATATTCTGTTCTTCAAGAGATTTTGTCATTAAACCTACATTAGGGATGCCGGCATTATTTAATAGTGCCAGAACATCCATTATAAATACATATTTAACTTCTTTATCTCCTGCCACCAATACTGAAATTTTAGGCTGTTCCAGCAGTTTATTTTTTATTTGCTCGACCAAGCCTTCACGACTGATTGAATTTTCTTTTCCTGTCCCAAAGGTTAGATAATATTGGCCCTGAACATCAACTTTAACTATCACTGTTTCTGTCGGTTTAATATCTAATTGTTCTGTTGATGCACTGGGTAATTCCACCTTAACACCCTGAGTTAATAATGGTGTGGAAATCATAAAAATTACCAACAATACCATCATAACATCAATATAGGGTACGACATTAATTTCGGCCATAGGCTTACGCCTTTTTCTGGCCATTAGCTATGTACCTGGCGGTTGAGTAGGTTTGAAAACTCTTCCATAAAGCCATCATAACGGCTTTCCAGGCGCTCTACACTATAGGAAAAACGGTTATATGCAATCACTGCTGGAATGGCAGCAAATAAACCCATTGCCGTTGCAATCAAAGCTTCTGCAATACCTGGAGCAACCATTGCCATGGTTGCTTGTTCAACCTGACCTAAGGCACGAAACGAGTTCATAATCCCCCAAACCGTGCCAAATAAACCTACATAAGGACTAGTGGAACCAACTGTTGCCAAAAATGCTAAGCCTGACTCCACTCGCTCTACTTCACGACTCAGGGTAACACGCATAGCCCGCTGTGCACCATCAAGAACGGCTTCACTTTCAATGCCTGTTTGTTTATGTAACTTGGCATATTCTCTAAAACCTGCTTCAAAAATACTCGCCATGCCCTGAGCATTTTTTCGATGTGCAAGCGCTTTATATAAATCAACCAGATCTGCACCTGACCAGAAACGACGCTCAAATAAATTGGCCTCTTCTTTAGCATCTTTTAGAATTTTCCATTTCTGAAAAATCATTGTCCAGCCAATAATAGAAACGACCAGTAGCCCAAACATAACCAACTGAACCATAAAACTTGCATTCGTCACAAGTGACAAAATTGACATATCGGTATGCATTATTGGTTTATTATCTCCGTTAATCTTTTTTACTATGATGAACAAATCTATTATAAACTGCTTCCGGCATTGCCGCAGGTTTTTTTTGATTTACATTAAGACTGGCCACCTTTACTATGGCCTTAGTGAGTATTTCATCTTTATTTTGATCACAGCCTTGCCGCATAATGACTTGTTCAAAAACAAGACTGACCTTGCCCAGTTTTTTCAGGCTAGATTGAACAATAAGAGCATCATTAAACAATGCCGGTTTAAGATAATCAATAGCGACTGAGCGTACTACAAACATGATGCCATGCTCATTGATAATATCATCTTGTTCTAAGTGCAGACTGCGTAACCACTCAGTACGAGCACGTTCCATAAAGTTCAGATACATAGAATGGTAAACCACACCACCACTATCAGTATCCTCATAATAAACCCTGACTGGCCAGATAAATTCACTCATGACTATTGTAAAACCTTGCGCTGCATACCAAAGTGTAAGTACGCTAAATCAGTGGCTATTCTACCTCTGGGCGTTCTCATAATATAACCCTGTTGTATCAGATAAGGTTCTAACACATCTTCAATGGTCCCTTTTTCTTCACTAATTGCAGCGGCTAAATTATCAACCCCTACCGGCCCACCATCAAATTTATCAATAATACTCAATAAAAGCTTTCGATCCATCATATCAAAGCCCATGGGATCAACTTCCAGTAGATTTAATGCCTTATCAGCGGTATTCACATCCACTATGCCATTACCCTTGACTTCTGCATAATCCCGGACACGACGTAATAAGCGATTAGCGATACGAGGTGTTCCTCTGGAACGCTTAGCCACTTCTTTTGCACCCTGTTGATCAATATCAACGCCCATAATTTTAGCTGAACGAGTAACAATATGTGTCAAATCAACCACTGAATAAAATTCTAAACGCTGCACAATACCAAAGCGATCCCGCAAAGGCGATGTTAATAAGCCTGCACGTGTTGTTGCACCAATCAAGGTAAAGGGAGGTAAGTCTAGTTTAATTGAGCGTGCGGCAGGACCTTCACCAATCATAATATCTAATTGATTATCTTCCATAGCAGGATAGAGCACTTCTTCGACAATAGGACTAAGGCGATGTATTTCATCAATAAATAATACATCACCTTCTTCAAGGTTAGTTAATAATGCCGCCAAATCACCGGGACGTTCTAATACCGGACCTGAGGTTTGACGTAAGTTAACCTCCATTTCATTAGCGATAATATGGGATAAAGTAGTTTTTCCTAATCCGGGGGGGCCAAAGATTAAGACATGATCCAATGCTTCCTGACGATTTTTGGCGGCAGGAATAAAGATTTCCATTTGCTCACAAACGGCAGGTTGTCCCACATAATCCTTTAAACTTTTGGGACGAATAGCACGATCGAAGTGTTCTTCAGGATTTGTTTCTACGGCAGAGATTATTCGTTCATTATCTAACATGGTAATATAAAATGCTTTTACTATTTGTTAACAGTGTTTTTCAGGGCTTGTTTTATTAACATTTCACTACTTTGATCCTGTGTCTCTAATTGACGAATCATTTTACTGGCTTCCACCGGTTTATATCCCAGAGCAATCAGAGCACTAATAGACTCTTTAATAATATCCTGTTCATTGGATAGACTTCCTGAAGCCGTGAAATCATCATCTGTATTATCACATGCATCACTTTTCCAGTCATCAAAGCGATCTTTCATTTCCACAATGAGTCTTTGGGCAGTTTTTTTGCCAATGCCCGGTAAACGAACCAGACCACTTTCATCATTATTTCTAATTACTTTAACAAATTCATTGGCACTGATACCGGATAAAATGGTTAAGGCTAATTTGGGCCCCACACCATTTACTTTTATCAGGCTTTTAAATAAGAGTCGTTCCGATTCCTCATAGAAACCATAAAGTAATTGTGCATCTTCACGCACCACCATATGGGTCAATAACACAATAGGCTGATCTAGTTCAGGCAATTGATAAAAAGTACTCATAGGAGCCTGTACCTCATAGCCCACACCTTGTACATCAATCATTAATTGTGGTGCTTGTTTTTGGATCAGAATACCGGATAATCGCCCTATCATTTATTCCCACTTATTGTTAATTGTACAGTAATAGTGTGATTATAGGGTAAAACGTTTTTTTCTTCTACCACGTATTGCGGATAATACTTCTGCCGGATATCTTTGCGTCGATTTAGCTTCAAGCTCTAGCATTGTTTTTCTGGTATTAGCATGACATAGGGCGATAGCTAATGCATCAGCGGCATCTTCCTGAGGCTGTTCATTTAAATTGAGTAATATTTTAACCATATGCTGAACCTGACTTTTATCAGCATGTCCCCTACCCACAATCGCCTGTTTAACCTGGTTCGCTGTATATTCTGAAACAGGGATATTATCTACCATCACCGCACAAATAGCAGCACCTCGAGCTTGGCCTAACTTTAGTGCAGAATCAGGATTACGGGATAAAAATACACTTTCAATCGCCATCTCATCAGGAGACCACTGCTGAACAATACTTTGAATATCATTAAAAATAATTTTTAATCTGGGAGGGAATGCACCACCACCGGTTTTGATAGTGCCACATTCTAAAAAATGAAGTTTATTTCCAATAGATTCAATAAGACCATAGCCGGTTTTTAAAGAGCCGGGATCAATACCTAATATAATCTTTTTGCTGGAAATGGGGATTATGGTCTACTTCCTTAAGCCAGTTGCTCCATTACTTCATCTGAGAAATCAGCATTGGAATAAACATTTTGCACATCATCCAGATCTTCAAGCATATCTACCATACGCATCACTTTTTGTGCATCATCAATACTTAAATCAACACTGGTTGATGCTTTCATAGTGACTTCTGCCATTTCCGGTTCAAAACCAGCTGCCACCATAGCATCTTTTACATCCATAAAATCATCTGCAGTAGTGGTCACATCAATTGAAGCATCATCATTTGTTTCTACATCTTCAGCACCTGAATCAAGAGCAGCTTCCATAATTGCATCTTCATCACTACCAGCAGGATAACTTAAAATACCAATTTTACTGAAGATATAGGCAACAGAACCGTCAGTCCCAAGATTTCCACCTGCCTTAGTAAAAGCATGACGTACTTCAGCCACAGTACGATTACGATTATCCGTCAGACAATCAACCATCACAGCAACACCATTAGGACCATATCCTTCATAACGTATCTCATCAAAATTATCACCATCATTGTCACCGGCACCACGCTTAATAGCTCGTTCAACGGTATCACGAGTCATATTAGCACGTAGAGACTTATCCACAATAGCTCTTAAACGCGGGTTGGCATCTACATCACCACCACCTAAGCGTGCAGCCACAGTGATTTCACGAATTAATTTGGTAAATAACTTTCCACGTTTAGCATCCTGGCCTTTTTTACGATGCTGAATATTTGCCCATTTACTATGACCTGCCATTGGAACCTCTTTTTATCTATATATTTTAAATTAGCTATTAGAAGGTGCTGTTTCACCAATCACTTCACGCTTTTTAATACCTAACTCTTTTAACTGAGCAGGGTTGGCTTCTGAAGGTGCTGATGTTAATAAACAAGCCGCAGATTGTGTCTTTGGAAATGCCATGACTTCACGTATAGAGCTAGAACCGGTCATTAGCATTACCAGTCTATCTAAGCCGAATGCAATGCCCGCATGAGGAGGACAACCATATTTGAGCGCATCTAATAGGAAACCAAATTTATCCTGAGCTTCCTGATCATCAATACCCAATAACTTAAATACTGTTTTCTGCATTTCCTGTTTATGAATACGCACCGAACCACCACCTAATTCCGTACCATTAAGCACCATATCATAGGCAACGGATAGGCTTTCTCCTGGATTATCCATAAGTTCCTGTGGGTTATCAGTATTAGGAGCAGTAAATGGATGGTGTAAAGCTGTCCAGCGTTTGGCTCCTTCATCATATTCAAACATAGGAAAATCAACCACCCACATCGGCTGCCAGCCATGTTTAACCAAACCCATATCCTGAGCGACTTTAACACGCAAAGCACCCAAAGCTTCATTAACCACTTTAGTCTTATCCGCACCAAAGAAAATCAAATCTCCATCTTCAGCGCCAGTTCTTTCCAGGATCGTTTCCAGGGCATCATCAGGAATAAATTTCACAATCGGAGATTGCAAACCTTCACGACCTGCTGCTCTTTCATTGACTTTAATATAGGCCAGACCTTTTGCACCGTAAATAGAAACATATTGAGTATAACCATCAATGAGTTTACGAGTCAGTTTAGAGCCCTCAGGAACACGCAGAGCAGTAACACGACTATTGGGATCTTTAGCTGGCCCTGAAAAGACCTTAAAGTCTACTTCAGTCAGCACGTCAGCCACTTCCACTAATTCCAGATCAATACGTAAATCAGGCTTATCACTGCCATAACGCTCCATCGCTTCTGCATGGGTCATACGCGGGAATGGATTAGGCAACTGTTCTTCCAGTACATTGGCAAAGACATTACGCATCATATCTTCCATCATAGACATTAATTGCTCTTCCTGCATAAAAGAAGTTTCAATATCTAATTGGGTAAATTCGGGCTGGCGATCAGCACGTAGATCTTCGTCACGGAAACAACGTGTCACCTGATAATAACGGTCTAGGCCTGACATCATTAATAATTGTTTAAATAACTGTGGGGACTGAGGTAAGGCAAAAAATTCACCCTGATGAGTACGACTGGGTACTAAATAATCGCGCGCACCTTCAGGAGTTGCTTTGGTAAGAATAGGGGTTTCAACATCTAAAAACTCATTATCATCAAGATAATTACGTAATAAGCGGGTAATTTTTGCACGCAGCACAAGACGCTGCTGCATTTCAGGACGACGCAAGTCAATATAACGATAGCGTAAACGATGTTCTTCTGAAACATCCTCATCATCTAATTGAAATGGAGGGGTTTCTGATGCATTTAAAACATTAAGGTCCAGAGCAAGGACTTCAATTTGCCCGGTAACCATTTCTGGATTCCCAGTACCTTCAGGACGTTTTCTAACCTTACCTTTTATCTGTAGAACAAATTCATTACGAACACGTTCAGCCTGTAGAAACATTTCAGGAATGTCGGGGTCAAAAACAATTTGTGTAATCCCTGCACGGTCTCTCAAATCAACAAATATCACACCACCATGATCACGACGACGATGCACCCAACCACTTAAAGTCACTTCCTGATCAATATTTTCTTCTGTTAATTGCCCGCAATAATGGCTTCGCATACCCTAGTCCTGTGTTCACTGAGTTAAAACGGGTAATTTTAAGCCCTATGAGGCAATACTACAAGAGCCATTAGTTAAAATTTTTTGTAAGTACAACTTATAAGCTTAGAAGTTGGTTTTTTAGCTTTTATCTTTTGTTTTACTCTGGTTTTTACTCTGGTTTTTAAAGTCGGTTTCATACCAGCCACTTCCCTTTAGCTTAAAGCCAGCTGCAGAGATTAACTTTTTTAATTTTGATTCCTGACAAACCGGGCAATCCTTCATCGGATCATCTGACATCCTTTGAATTAACTCCATCTCATGACCACAGCCATTACAACGATATTCATAAATCGGCATTTTTTATCCTAAAGTTTTTACATAGACTAGAAATTATATGAGTTGAACAAGATTGGTATAAAATCAGAAGTTTCAAGCTTATATATTAAATATAAAGGTTAAACTTAAAGAAGAGTTCAGTCTTCTCTTTTTGAGCGCAATTGTTCTGATTGTAAGTGCATGATGTGTTTTACAATATTATCTTCTTCAATATCAGAAATATCACTAAATTCAATGGAAATATTATATTGACCTTCACTTCCATTATTATTAAAAGCTTCTATCACATGTCCCGTCAAATGCAAGCAACTTAAATCAGTTGATAAAATCATATCAACAGCAAGTAAAGTCCCCTCTTTAAGCTTCTCATCAGAACAAAAGCATAAACCTCCTGCTCCCAGATTAATCTTTTGGCGAAGTCCCAGAGCTGATTGATTCTCTTTGAATAGATTCATTTCTGCTAATAGTTCAATTTTATTATCCAGACTTTTTAAGTAACTGGCGATATCAGCAGATCTTTCACCAATTCTCCCCAGAGTTACTCGCATTTGTTGATTCATTTGGCCAAACAATTCAATCATTTCAAAAGCAGCAGAAGCTTTTTTATCTTGCTCAGTCACGAGATTATCTTCTTGAAGAACCCGATAGTTAAAAATAACACTATCATCAATACGATAATATTGACGGCGTTCCAAAAATGGCTTGTCTTCGCTCATAATATACTTAAATTCTTTTTTTAATGGCTGTAATTTTATTAACAGTATTAAAACTGAATAAAACTGGGAGGCTCTTCATCTGGAAAGGGCTCATCATTATTTTCATTTTCCTGTTGTCTGACAGGCTCAAATTCTTGTTGAGGGATTGGAGTCGTTTGCTCTATTTCAGGGATAGATTGTTCTTGCCCAGGCTCAGTTTTGTCCTGCTTTTCTTTTTGTTCTGGAACTTCTTCCGCTTTGTCATTATCAGGGTTATTAAGAGTCAGCCCTAAATCAAATTTAGTTTGTGAAATAATAATCTCAACTCGACGATTAATAGCTCTATTCTCTCGAGAATCATTTTCCACCAATGGTTTATTATCTGCAAAAGCCTGAACACTAAAACGGGCTTCTTCCATTTGATTATTATTAATGAATTCATGAGCCACTGCCACCGCACGAGCCGATGATAAGGCCCAATTAGAACGAAAGCGTGCTGAATTTATCGGAATATCGTCCGTATGACCTGCAACAACAATATCGCCAGTCGTTTTTACAAGCTCTTCTGCTATAATTTCCAGAATTTCAACAAAATCTTCTGTTAAGCGAGCAGTTCCTGCAGGAAAAGAACCTCTATCACGTATACGAATGGTAATATTATTATCATTAGCTTCTACATCCAGTATGCCGGCATTAACTTCTTCTTGTAATGCCTTTTTAAGATTATCAGCCTTTGCTTCAATAGCCTGGGCTTGCATTGCTTCTAATTGACCAGAGAGTTTATCCAGTTCTTGTTTGATTGATTCTATTTCAGATTGAAGCTTATGCAATTGTTCCGTTAAACTTTCAGATTCTGACTCAGACATATGTTCCATTTTATCTTTGAGTTCATTTTCTGCTTCTTGTAGACGTTCTAACTTATCAATTAATTTAAGTTCCTGAGCAGTATCATCGCTGGTGACCTGACGTACTTCGTTAATAACTGTTGGTTGGGGAGGAGAAGGACTGAATTCCTTGGAAATAATATTGACACCCTTAGGAATTTCAAGAGCTTTAATATCACGCTGAACACCAAAGGCCATTTTTAAAGAGCCGGCAATTTGTTTGAATTTTTTTACATCCATTTCAGCAAATGAAAGCAATAGTACAAAGAAGCACATTAAAAGTGACATTAAGTCTGCAAAAGTTAAAACCCAGGCAGGAATACCTGCCGGGCATTTACATTTTTGTTCTTCTTCAGCCATTTTCAGACCATGTAGTTATAGTATAAGTGAAATAAAATTTCATAAGGATATTATTCTGCTACCGTACGCTTACCTTCTGGTAAATAGGTCTGTAGCATATCAGCCATTACTTTAGGATTAATACCCTCTTGGATCGCACCAATAATTTCTAATATAAGCGAACGATTCAAACGTTGTTGATCAGCAAAATAAGCTAATTTATCTGAAATCGGGATACAAAATGCATTAGCCAGTACAGCACCATAAAGAGTTGTTAACAAAGCGACCGCCATTGATGGACCAATAGTCTTGGGATCATCCATATTTGCCAGCATGCCCACTAGACCAACCAGAGTACCAATCATTCCCATTGCAGGTCCCATATTAGCAATTTTCATAAAAAATTTGGATCCCTGCTCATGACGCTCTACCGCTAAATTTATATCTTTTGACAATAGTCGTTGCACAAAATCAGGTTCATGACCATCGACACAAAGATTAATCCCTTTTTGCAAAAACTCATTAGGTATTTCTTGCCCCTCTAACCCTAAAATTCCTTCTTTACGTGCAATTGTGGCCAGTTCAACACCTTTTTCAATCAATTCATTGGGATCTTCAGCTTTATTCATAATCGCTTTCATTAAAACTTTAAAAGAACCAATTGTTACCCCTAAAGGAAACATCGCCATAACAGCAAAAGAAGCACCACCAAATACCACAATAATAGAAGGCACGTTAATAAAGAGTATAATACCGCCACTCAATACCATTGCTACGATGATTACGCCAAAGGCTCCTATAATTCCAATAACTGTTGCAATATCCACTGATTAACTACCTTTTATCAAATATACTTGAAATTTTGCATTTATTTTAAGGTACACACAAACAATTTCAGATAAAATATAAAACTCTAAGTAACTTAAAGCTTGGCTGAGGGCTAATAATTCACTTTAAAGCCTACACCTTGAAATGGTATCGGCCGGCATAAAAAAAACTTTATTCTAGCACATATTTAATTGAGAGCCAGCAGACAAATTTTATGTCCAGTCAAAAATCAGTTTTAATTACAGGATGTTCCACAGGTATTGGTCTTTGTTGTGCTCACGCACTTAAAAATAAGGGCTATCAGGTATTCGCCACAGTAAGAAAGAAACAGGATATTGCAGTCCTTAAAGCTCAAGGACTGAACAGCTTACAATTAGATTTATCACAAAGTGATTCTATCAATACGGCTGTTAATGAAGTACTCGATCAAACCAATGGTCAGTTATATGCATTGTTTAATAATGGTGCATATGGACAACCAGGTGCTGTTGAAGATCTACAACGTTCTGTACTGGAGGAGCAATTTGCAGTCAATGTCTTTGGCACACAGGAGTTAACCAATCAAATTATCCCGATTATGCGTCAACAAGGACATGGCCGTATTATTTATAATGGTTCTGTATTAGGTATTATTTCACTCCCCTTCAGAGGTGCTTATAATGCATCTAAATATGCATTAGAAGGACTGACCGATACATTAAGACTTGAACTTCATGGCAGTGGCATCAATATATCTATTATTGAGCCCGGACCTATTACAAGTGCCTTTCGCAAAAATGCACATGAGAAATATTTACAGAATATTAATAAAGAAAATAGTTTTTTTAAATCTAATTATGAAGGAATGGAAACTCGTTTAACAAAAAAAGGACCTGCAGTACCCTTTACACTACCACCTGAAGCAGTTTTTAAAAAATTAGAACACGCTCTGGAAAGTAGAAATCCTCAGGCACATTATTATGTCACTTTTCCAACTTATTTATTTGGCACATTAAAAAGAATATTATCTGCAAAAGGTATGGACTGGGTATTGCGTAAAGTTTCTAAAGAAGAAAATCAGCCTTCCTAAACATAACACCACACTGAGTGTAAAATATACAATGCTAAAATTTAAAATTATTCCTGTCACCGATTATGAACAGAACTGTAGTTTAATATGGTGTGATCAAACTCATCAGGCTGTATTAATTGATCCCGGTGGCGATGTACCACTTTTATTATCCGCCATAAAGGATAATAACTTAGATTTAAAACAGATATGGTTAACCCATGGACATTTTGATCATATCAGTGGTAGTGAAGAAATAGCATCTAGCTGTCATATTGAAATTATTGGCCCTCAGCAGGATGATTTATTTTTATTAAACGCATTATCAGAACAATGTGAAATGTTTAATTTTCCTCAGGTAAAGAACTTTGTCTCTGATCAATGGTTAAGTGAGGCTGATACTTTAAAGCTGGGCAATGAACAGTTTGAAATTTTTCATACACCAGGACATACACCAGGACATATTGTCATTATTCATCATGCGTCAAAAACAGTTTGGGTTGGTGATGTTCTCTTTAAACAATCCATTGGCCGCACTGATCTACCCGGTGGTAATCATACACAACTGATAGACTCCATAAAAAATAAACTATTTACTCTGCCTGATGATTACCAATTTATTCCCGGCCATGGGCCAAGTGGTTTTCTTGGCGAAGAGAAGCAGCATAATCCATTTCTACAAGGCTAGACTTGAACCCGGAAAATATGAACGCACTAGAAATTAAAAATTTAAAAAAAGTTTATGGCAATGGCTTTGTTGCTTTGAAGGGGATTAATCTCGCAATTCAACAAGGAGATTTTTTTGCTTTATTGGGTCCAAATGGTGCAGGTAAATCAACAATTATTGGTATCGTCTGTTCTCTGATTAATAGAAGTTCCGGTGGTGTCATAATACAGGAACATGATTTATTCAAATTCCCAAGGGAAGCAAAGCAATCTCTTGGCGTTGTCCCACAGGAATTCAACTTTAATGTTTTTGAACCGATTGAAGAAATATTAGTCAACCAGGCAGGCTATTATGGTATAGAACGAAAAGAAGCCTTTAAACGTTCTGAAATTTATTTAAAACAACTGGAATTATGGGATAAACGTCGTGAAATGGCTCGAGATCTCTCCGGCGGTATGAAGCGTCGTTTAATGATAGCCCGTGCTTTAATGCACCACCCTAGAATATTAATCCTTGATGAACCCACTGCCGGTGTTGATATTGAAATCAGACGTACTATGTGGTCTTTTTTACAAGAGCTTAATAAAAATGGTACAACCATTATTTTAACCACTCACTATCTGGAAGAAGCTGAACAGCTATGTAAAAATATTGCAATTATTGATCAGGGACAGATTATTAAAAATTGTGCAATGACTGATCTATTAGCGGAGTTGGATAGCGAATGTTTAGTTTTAAACCTAAAAACAGCACTTGAAATTTCCCCCTCATTAGAAGGTTATCCTGCTCAACTTATTGATAGTCAAACACTTGAGGTGCAGGTTAAAAAAGGGGAATCTGTTAATCAACTATTTGAATTATTAAATCAGATGAACGTTGAGGTCTTGAGTATGAGAAATAAAAGCAATCGTCTGGAGCAATTATTTTTAAATCTGGTTCATTCTAATAAAAATAATCAAGAGCTATAATTCATGTCATCACTATACAAAAATACACCGTATAATTTCATCGCCTATAAAACTATTGTCATAAAAGAAGTCCTGCGGTTCTCACGGATCTGGTTACAAACTATTGTACCCCCAGCTATCACGATGGGACTATATTTTGTTATCTTTGGGCAACTGATTGGTTCACAGCTTAAAGATATCGATAATTATAGCTATATGGATTACATCGTACCCGGACTGATCATTATGTCTATTATCAGCAATTCATATTCTAATGTTGTCTCGTCTTTTTATAGTACTAAATTCCATCATCATATTGAAGAGCTTCTAGTATCCCCTATTAGTAATTTTACCATCATTGCCGGATATGTATCAGGTGGTGTTGTCAGAGGTTTAGTCGTGGGAGTTATTGTCACAATAGTTTCATTATTTTTTACAGAATTACATATACATAGCTATTTTATTACAATTTTAATTGCTATATTGACAGCCACACTATTTTCTTTAGCAGGTTTAATTAATGCTATTTTTGCCAAAAGCTTTGATGATATCAGTATAGTACCCACTTTTGTTTTAACACCTCTCACCTATTTAGGTGGCGTATTTTATTCTATCGAGATGTTACCGGAATTTTGGCAATCCGTTTCTATGTTTAATCCAGTATTATATATGGTCAATGGTTTTAGAATGGGCATGTTGGGGGTTTCAGATGCCAGCCTGATAACGGCTATTATTATTATTCTGGGATTTATTATGGCCTTGGGTGCTATCAGTCTGTGGTTATTACACAAGGGAGTAGGGGTTAAAAAATAGGCTTTAATTACCCCAGGGTTTTAATAAAGAATGTGGAATTTTTAAATGATCCATAATTCTTGCCACAACAAAGTTAACAATATCATCTATGCTTTTTGGCTGATGATAAAAGCCTGGAGATGCCGGCATAATTGTCACACCTAACTGGCTAAGCTTTAACATATTCTCTAAGTGAATAGCTGAGTATGGCATTTCTCTTGTCAGCAGAATTAAGTCTCTACGCTCCTTGAGCATAACATCAGCCGCACGTTCTATTAAATTATTACTCGCGCCATGAGCAATAGCTGATAAAGTGCCCATAGAGCAGGGACACACCACCATCGCATCCGCTGGATTAGAACCACTGGCAACGGGTGCAGTCCATTGTTCTTTATCAAATATTTCTAATAAATCTTCATTTATGGACATCGAATTGTGTTGTTTAAAAAAAGATAAAAGAAAAGGTTTAATATCATTATGTTCTTTAGGAAGAAACAAATTAAGCTCTGTTTCTATAACAATTTTGGCCGCAGAAGATAATAACAAATAAACTTTGACTTCAGATTCTAATAAACTTTTTAGAAGCTGTATAAAATAAGGAGAGCCTGAAGCACCTGTAACAGCTAATGTAATTACTTTATTTTTCATCTCTATTCTTTATTAAGTTGTAGACAATATTACTTAAGTTCATCTAAAAGTTTTTGATGAATACCTTCAAAACCACCATTACTCATTATTAGAAGATGATCACTAGAGTGGGCATCCGAAAGTATTGCCTGTCTCATAAGATTCATATCATAAAAAGCCTGACATTTTTCTCCTAGCATCTCTATAGTATCATCAAATTTAGTTGCATAATCACCAGGTAAGTATAGGAAAACTTTATCAGCCTTAGCAAGTGCATCAGGTAAAACAGTATTATGAATCTGCATTTTCATGGTATTAGAACGAGGTTCCAGTATGGCAAAAATACGTTGTTCTGCACCTACTTTTTTTCTTAGACCATCTAGTGTTGTCGCTATGGCTGTAGGGTGATGAGCAAAATCATCATAAACAGTCACACCATTAACAACACCTCTAACTTCTAAACGACGTTTGACATTTTTAAATTCAGCCAAGGCATCAATGGCATATTTTGCAGGAACACCTGCATGACGTGCAGCAGCAATGGCTACAATAGCATTATCAACATTATGTTGACCAATAAGTTCCCATTGAACTATGCCTTGCAAATCACCATTCCAATAAACTTCAAACTTGGAACCATCAGCTTCAACACTACTAGAATCAGCTAGCAACTTTACAGACCAACCTATTGTATTAGTTTTAGAATATGCTTCCTTTTCACTCCAACATCCCATAGAAAGTACATCATCTA
Source organism: Pseudomonadota bacterium (assembly GCA_015222495.1). Taxonomy (GTDB): domain Bacteria; phylum Pseudomonadota; class Gammaproteobacteria; order GRL18; family GRL18; genus GRL18. The sequence continues at coordinate 1,324 of JADFVK010000215.1, read as the reverse complement.
TGGCAATATCATCAGAAGGGTGAATAATTAAACCTTTACCGGGTATCGTTCGTACAAAATGATGAAATTGTTTTTTTATAGCCGCTAAATCCTCAAAGATATCAGCGTGATCAAATTCAAGATTATTTAGCACTACGGTTCTAGGATGATAATGTACAAACTTAGATCGTTTGTCAAAAAAAGCAGTATCATACTCATCTGCTTCCACAACAAAAAATGGCTCATTACCATTTCGTGCTGAAAGCCCAAAGTTTTCAGGCACTCCACCAATTAAAAATCCCGGCTCTAAACCAGCATATTGGAGGATCCAGGCCAGCATACTGGCAGTCGTAGTCTTACCATGAGTACCTGCAACTGCCATTACCCATCGATTAGCAAGTATGTTTTCAGATAACCATTGTGCTCCTGATGTATAAGCAATATTATTTTCTAAAACATATTCTACCGCAGGATTACCTCTGGAAAGTGCATTACCAATCACCACCACATCAGGTGAAAACTCTTTGATAGGCTGAGAATCAAAACCGGAAATCAAATCAATACCCTGCTCTTCAAGTTGAGTACTCATAGGAGGATAGACATTAGCATCCTGGCCAGTCACTTTATGTCCATTAGCCCTGGCTAAAAGAGCGACCCCTCCCATAAAAGTACCACAAATACCTAAAATATGAATATGCATTATTCAGTTCCTAAAATAAAAGAAGAAAGATGACTAAAAGAAATAAAATAAGTCAAAGCCAGGGCAAAACCCAGTATAAATGTAATATTGGCAGCTCGTTTTAAGATATGTGCATAAATAGAAAGAATCCAGCCTAATAAAAATAAATTAACCATGCCAAAATTATTATTAACCAAAATATTCATTTGCCACAATACAGTGACCGGAAAAAAAAAGAAAATATTAGTAAATAAATTAACACCAATAAAAGCGGTTAATGTTTGTACAAGACGAGAGTTTAATTTGAAAAAAGTTAATAAAACCCAGGTAAAAGCTGTCAAAGAAGCAATAGATAAAAAAGCCAGAAAAGAAGAAACACCGATAGAATATATAGTTAGCCCAAGCATTAATTCAATGAAGAAATTGGCCAACAAAAGAATAGAAAGTAAATGAATTGAAGAAGGAGTATCTTCCGGGCCTTGCTTGAAAAAACTAATATTAGCAAATAAACGAATCAGTACTTTCATACTTTCCTTTAAAAAAAGAGAACAAAAATAAGACCATCATTTTAATGTAAAAGCAACAAAAATAATAGCCAAAAAAAAAGCCCAATCGTAAGATTGAGCTTTCTCTCGACCATTAATGCCGTTAAGCAGTTAATGATCT
>JADFVK010000033.1 GCA_015222495.1 Pseudomonadota bacterium | reverse complement strand
TTCACGTTTTCTGACACAATAGAGTAATTGGCTGCATTCTCAGCCTCGTTATTCATCGCATTACTGAAGGTAACGACCACGGTGGTATTGCTGGTAGAAATAGCACCAACAACTACTGGAGCTTCTGGAGCTACTGCTTCAGTCGTTGGTAAATTAACGTCACTACCACTACAAGCGGTTAACAAGCCCAAAAAACTAGCCACTACTGCTGCTTTTTTAATAAATGCATTCACCGTTTTGATCCCTATTTGTTTTTAATATTGTATTTCTGTGCAGTTAACTAACTTAAGGGGGGGGAAGCATGTTTAACTCGCACAATAAAGAGTTCTTAACATTAATATTTTTGTGGTTTATTATTTTATGAATCAGGGTTAAGCGGTATTAGCCAAAAGTATAAATTTCAGCTTCATAAGTATATGTTTATATAACGAGTAATTGGCCAGGAAGAGTAAAGGAATAGCGTTCATACGCTATAAACTAGCTGTTGCACGAAGATGAGAGATGTAAATAACTGAAAACAGCAGTTCTTCGGTTAACAACTTGAAATATTAATTTACCAGATTAAAAACAGCTACGAATATCTTCCACATATTTCTCTAGACCAATTAAGACTAATTCGGCACGTCGATTATCTTTGCGAGCAGAAGGAGAAGTTTTTCCTTTCTTTGCATACCACTCACCATATCCTTGCGCATCCATACGACTGAGTGCGATGCCTTTTTTAGATAAGTAATCACGAACAATTCTTGAACGTACTAATGACAGTTGATAATTAGATGCATTTGTTCCTACATCATCAGCATGTGCGCGAATTTCAAACTTAATATCCTCAGGCAGTGTTAAAAGCTGTGTAGCAAGTTTATCCAGCGATTGTTTTGATTTGCTGCTTAACTCGGATGTACCTTGAGCGAAAGTAATACCTTCAAATTTAACATTAAAACCTTCACAGTTTTTTTGTTTTACTATTACTGGTGTTGTATCTGCCAGTAAGTTTTCCGCAGCCGAACCAAAACGTTTAATCAACTTAAAAAATAAAACCTGAACATCACTATTATATAAATCATACTCTGCTCGCAAATCCCAAGAGTCTGCCATCTTCCAGCTAACACCCAGACCTGCATAAACAAAACTGTCGCCATTATTTCCATTGCTAATTGATTGGAAATTATTTTTTAACACACCCATGCCGACTGTTGCAGAAGCCTTCCATGATTCATTGATAGGAAAATGATATCGTCCTCCCACACCAAAAGATTGATATTCAAGATGTCCGACTACATTCCCTGTCGCAATTGAATGAATAGCGGACTTTCCCAAGTAAGACCAGCTCAGTTCTGTCGACCAGCGTTCATCAAACTGATAACCCGCTACCCCGTTAAAAGCAATGTCAGTGTTCGATTCTATTGAAAATACCGTGCTACTTGATTTTGCCTGCAAGAAAGACAGGCCTAATCCTAATCCAACATAATATGGATCATGTTTTTTAGTGGTATTTGGTTCAGCATTCACAGGACTAACAAAGCAGACTAAAATAAAATTAAGCACCATGGTTAATACTGTAAGTATTAATATTGATGGGTTTTCTGTTTTACTGAACACAACCTTCTCCCTGCACATTAAATATTGCTTAAACGCTGAATTATCAATAGTAGTAACAATGAATTTAATATGGGTTTATACCGAAATGGTTCAATTAGTGGTATTAGCCAATAGTATTAGTTTCAAAACCGTTTACCATGCTAGAATTTGGCTGCATCTTATGTGAGGTTAGTAAAAAAGTGGATATATTAGTCGCCGATGATCATCAGTTATTTATTGATGGTATCAGGCATATTCTTAATAAACTTGATGCAAACGTAGCAATTACAGAATCTAACAGTGCTGAACAGGCAATCGAAATTATTGAATCCGGTCACGAATTCGACCTGGTTCTCATTGACCTCGACATGCCTGGCATGGATGGTATGTCGATCCTCAAACGCATGCACGAGCGTAA
>JADFVK010000214.1 GCA_015222495.1 Pseudomonadota bacterium | reverse complement strand
TATGGCGGCTTACAAACCAAAGTAATTGATGGACAGGAAAATACCTGGTCAAATATTTATGGTAAAAAATTCTTTGAAGTTCAGGATGGTGTAACAGAAACAAATCACGGTATTCTGGATTATCTGGTAGTAACTTCAGATAAGTGGTGGAATAGTTTACCAAAGGATGTCAGTAAGCAGCTTGCTACTATCTTAGCTGAAGTGACTGCAGCGAGAAATGCAGAATCCACTAAGGTTAATAATCAAAATAAGGAAAATATGATTGAAGCCGGTGGCAAGGTTCGTACCTTAACTGATGCACAGCGTCAGGAATGGATTGATGCCATGAAGCCTGTATGGAAGAAGTTTGAAGGCAATATTGGTGCAGACTTAATGAATGCAGCCTTAAAAGCTAATAAGTAAGTATTATGATAGTGACATAAGACCCCTCTGAATTATGTCACTTATCATTAAAACTATTATCAGAATAAGGACAGCTTTATGAATAATAAAGAACAGGGCACAACACTGGGTTCTATCATTGATAATATTGAAGAAACATCTATCGCTGTTTGTCTGGCCTTAATGACACTGATAACCTTTGCTAATGTCGTCTCCCGCTATGTATTCAATGACAATATTTTGTGGGCACTAGAAGCAACTGTATTTCTTTTTGCGTGGCTGGTTCTGATGGGGGCATCCTACGCAGTTAAAAAACATATTCATATCGGTGTTGATGTGGTCATCAACGCTGTCTCTCCAAAGATACGAAAAATTCTGGCTTTGCTGGCAATTTCTGCCTGCCTGGTTTATTCGATACTATTATTAGTGGGTGCCTGGAACTATTGGTATCCATTTGTCACAGAAAGAGCCTGGCTGGAAACAGATGATATTCCAGTACCCGAGGTTTTATCATTTCTGTCTGTCTGGTTTAATGAAGGTGAAGCCTATGAAAAATTACCCAGGTTTATTCCCTATCTTGCATTACCACTGGGTATGGCACTTTTAACCTTTCGCTTTTTTCAGTTGGCATGGCATATTGTAACAGGAAAGGTTGATAAAATTATTGCCAGTCATGAAGTAGAAGAAGAAATGGAAGAAGCAATAGAATACGAAGCTGAACTGAACCATTCAAATGCGACAAAGGAGAAAAACTAATGGCTGTTTTATTACTTTTTCTCATGGTGATTGGTTTTATGCTGATTGGCGTACCTATCGCTGTTTCTTTGGGACTTTCCAGTATGATTTTTCTGCTGATGCATTCAGACTCTTCCATGGCATCTGTTGCACAAACACTATTTTCAGCCTTTGAAGGGCACTATACCTTATTAGCTATCCCGTTTTTTATCTTAGCCTCGGTATTTATGTCAACCGGTGGCGTCGCACATCGTATTATTCGTTTCGCAATTGCTGTAGTAGGTTCATTTCGCGGAGGTCTTGCGATGGCTTCGGTTTTTGCCTGTATGATGTTTGCCGCATTATCTGGATCTTCCCCTGCCACGGTTGTGGCTATTGGTACCATCGTTATTGCTGGTATGGTGCAAGTAGGTTATACCAAAGAATTTGCTGCCGGAGTGATTTGTAATGCCGGTACATTGGGTATTTTAATTCCTCCCTCTATTGTTATGGTGGTCTATGCAGCAGCGACGGATGTCTCTGTAGGGCGAATGTTTTTAGCTGGAGTGATTCCCGGATTAATGGCTGGAGGCATGTTGATGCTGGGGATTTATGCTGTGGCTTGTTATAAGGATCTGCCTGCACAACCATGGGCAGGCTGGTCTGAGGTATTTAATTCTGCAAAAGATGCCAGTTGGGGCTTACTCTTAATTGTGATTATTTTGGGCGGTATTTATGGCGGTGTTTTTACACCAACTGAAGCTGCCGCTGTTGCTGCTGTCTATGCTTTTTTAATATCAAACTTTATCTATTGCGACATGGGGCCTTTTAAAGAAAAAGGAGCTGGTGGTATTATGATTTTATGGCGTATCTTGTCTGTATTCTGGCATAAGGATACAAAGCATACGCTGTTTGAAGCCGGTAAACTCACCATCATGTTGCTATTTATTATTGCCAATGCTCTTATTCTTAAACATGTTTTGACTGAAGAACGAGTACCTCAAATGATTACCGAAGTGATGCTGTCTGCTGGCTTTGGTCCTATTATGTTTCTTGTTGTAGTGAATATACTACTGCTGATTGGTGGTCAGTTTATGGAGCCGTCCGGTTTGTTGATTATTGTGGCCCCACTGGTTTTTCCTATTGCAATAGCACTTGGGATTGATCCGATCCACCTTGGTATTATTATGGTTGTGAATATGGAGATTGGTATGATTACACCACCGGTTGGGCTTAATCTGTTTGTTACAGCCGGTGTTGCAGGTATGTCAATGCTTAGTGTAGTGAAGGCTGCTGCACCCTGGTTAGCAATTATGTTTGTTTTCCTAATTATTGTGACTTATGTTCCCTCGGTCTCTACCTGGCTTCCGACCTTAATGATGGGCCCGGAGATAATTACTAAATAAATGAGAATAAACAGAAAGCACCTATTAAAAGACATGAGTCTATTGCAGAAAAGTGAATAAACATTCATTTAATTTTATAGAAAATTACCAACAAAAAATTTGTTCCGGTATTTTACAAGCTGATATTGAACAGCAGTTGGTAGTTGAGCAAATGCAGGTAATTCATGAAAAAATTGAAGATTTTTATCTCAACAATTCAAATTTCAAGATAAAACAATGGTTTCCTTTTTCTTTAGATAAAGTCGAACAGCCTGTACAGGGTATTTATTTATGGGGTGATGTGGGTCGAGGTAAAACATTTTTATTAGATCTTTTTTTTGAATGTCTAAGTTTAAAAAATAAATTACGTTTACACTTTCATCGTTTTATGCAAATTATTCATGAATCTATTGATGATTTGGGTGATATTGAAGACCCTTTAAAAAAGATAGCCAAACGCTTTGCAAGCAAGTATAAAATTATTTGTCTGGATGAAATTATAGTTATTGATATAGCCGATGCAATGATTTTGTCTGAACTTTTCAAATGCTTAGTAAGCAATGGTGTGACTTTATTATTTACCTCCAATAGTGCACCACAGAATTTGTATAAAAATGGTTTACAGCGAGCTCGCTTTTTACCCGCAATTGATTTGTTATCAACAATGACTAAAGTTCTGGAAATAAAAGGGGAAGACGACTATCGTCTGCATGCATTAGAGAAAACAGAGCTTTATCAATTAAATGCTAATGTTAATACTAACGTAAATATTGAGAATTTATATAATTCTATGGCAGGCATCAAATTACATCAGGACAGAGATGATCTGATTATTAATTATCGCTGTATTCCAGTAAAAAAATGGGAATCCGGCATCGTCTGGTTTAGCTTTGATATGATTTGTAATACCCATCGAGATAGTAGTGATTACATACGTATTGCTGCATTTTTTCATACTGTTATCATATCTGATATCTATAAAATGGATGCTGAAAAAGATGATATCATGAGGCGATTTATTAATATGATTGATATTTTTTATGATCGTCATATTAACTTAATTGTATCTGCACAGACAATGCCTGAACAACTATATTCCGGGAAATTTTTAGCATTTGAATATGCCAGAACTAAAAGCCGTTTATATGAAATGCAGACCAAAAACTATTTGTCAAAAAGCAAAGTTTTTAAAGAAATATTAGATAATCAATTAATTGATATGAATATAGAAAAACAAAAAGCCTATATTGACAGCTCTGATCCCACTCGACTTGGTGGTTTGTTCAATGATAAAGGTCGCGGTAATGACTTTTAGTAGAAATAGTAAAGGATAATCAATGCCCTGGAATGATCAACGTCCCATGTCACCACATCTGCAAATTTACCGGCTTCCGCTTACTGCTTTATTATCGGTGTTACATAGAGCGACAGGAGCAGCTTTATTTCTCGCTATGTTGATAATGGTATTAGTATTACTGGCTCTTGCTTCAGGAGAAAAATATTGGACAGTGATGCATAATATTCTTTCCAGCTGGTTTGGCTTAATCGTATTGATAGCAATGACTTTTTCTCTTTATTATCATCTTTGCACTGGTATACGGCATATGATCTGGGATTTAGGATTGGCTATGGAAAAACATAGCTTAAAAAAATCAGGCGTACTGGTACTTTTTTCAAGTGTTTTTTTAACCCTGATAACCTGGTTAATTGCTTACCAATAGACAGTGGAACGTGAATAATAATGAATAATCAACAATTACAGTCCAATTTATCAACAGTAAAAGGCTTAGGTTCCACCACCGAAGGTACTGCACATTTCATATATCAAAGGATTACAGCACTAGTCATGATACCATTGGTTTTCTGGCTGTGTTTTAGCCTGGCATTATTACCGCAAATGGATTATGTCAGCCTGATAAACTGGGTGAAAAACCCGTTGAATACAATATTATTAATAATCAGTATGATTGCAGGCTTTTATCACTTACAAATGGGCTTACAAGTGATTATTGAAGATTATGTTAGCTCTTATCCTATAAAATTAATGGGTATACTATTGGTTAATCTTAGTTGTATTTTTTTAACTATTGCAGGACTTTATGCAACTTTAAAAATTTCACTTTAAACCTGGAAAATATGGTTTTAGTTAGTTAGAAAGTAATTACGATTGGATAAAGCATGTTAAAAGAAAAATATAAATTAATTGATCATGAATACGATGTTGTTATTGTCGGTGCCGGAGGTGCCGGCCTTAGAGCAACATTGGGTATGTCATCATCCGGTTTAAAAACAGCCTGCCTGACTAAAGTTTTTCCTACCAGAAGTCATACGGTTGCAGCTCAGGGCGGTATGTCTGCTGCATTGGGCAATATGGGTGAAGATCACTGGAAATGGCATATGTATGATACGGTGAAAGGCTCTGACTGGCTGGGTGATCAGGATGCTATTGAATATATGTGTCGTGAGGCAGCTGATTCAGTTATTGAGCTGGAACATTATGGTGTACCATTTTCACGAACAGAAGATGGGAAAATATATCAGCGGCCTTTCGGTGGTATGACGACAAATTTTGGCGAGGGTATTGCCCAGAGAACCTGTGCAGCAGCTGATCGTACCGGACATGCAATTTTACATACTCTGTATCAGCAATCTCTGAAGCATCAGGCAGAATTTTTTATTGAGTATTT
>JADFVK010000213.1 GCA_015222495.1 Pseudomonadota bacterium | reverse complement strand
TTGTATACCCAATATGCTTAATTTTGCATATTTTTATGGATAAGTAAATTGATTTGTGAAAAACTATTACTAATTTTGTGGTTATATGATTTTTAGGTGCTAATTAAAAAAATATAGTGTAGTTAGGGTTTTCCCTTTTTTATTAGTAAGTTCTGTAATTGATATACTATTAATTAAGTGTAATAGTTTGAAAAAATAAAAAATGGGCTTGACAAGATCTAAGTTATTTACTGTATCTTCTGGCCTTCTAGAAGGCTGTCCAAGAATGGAAGTCGTAGGAACAAAAGCCTTAACAGAGAACTGATTTAATTTAGTATGATAACTGAAGCTCCAAAAAGTCTCACTTTTTTCTGTGAGTTGTATAGTGATGATTTAGTCAGGCTCTTTTCTGAACCTTGTCTTATTGAGCAATTACAAACACTAGGTGCAACCATCAGTCTTGGAATCGTAGATTTTAGTGATGAGCGAGCCCATGTTGTACATCAGTTAAACAAAAATGGTATACCGGTTATTGCTTGGCAGTTGCTGTCAATAGAACAGGGATATTGGTATAACATGTCAAATGCAGATCAAGCTATTTCAGGTTATGAGGAATTTCTTGAATGGACTAATAAACATAATTTACACTGGGCCGGGCTGGGCGTAGACATTGAACCAGATATTAGTGAACTTCAGGATCTACTAACCAATAAGCTACGAATTATTCCTGTATTGTTTAAGCGAATATTTAGAAAAAAACACTATGATGATGCCTGTAAGATTTACCATGCTCTAGTGACCAAAATGCAAAATGATCATTATACAGTTGATAGTTACGAGTTTTTATTTATGGATGATGATCGTAAAGCAGGTTCCTGCCTGCTGGGACGTATGTTAGGTGTTACGGAAGTTCCAGCCAATCGACGTGTTTTGATGCTTTATTCAAGCTTTTTCCGTCCTTATGGTACTGCTGTGTTATGCAATTATGCCTGTGGAGCGGATTCAGTTGCAGTTGGTTCAACGGGTGGTGGTGTAGAATTGCATGGTATGAATCATACTCCTATGAATTGGGATGAGCTTTCCAGGGATCTTAAACTGGCACGTCGCTATTGTGATGATATCCATATTTTCAGTCTGGAAGGTTGTGTTGAGCAGGGTTTTATGGAGCCACTAATAGATTTCGACTGGAACCACCCCATTCATCAACCGCAACCGTTGACATTTTTGCTGATAATTATGCGTTTTATCTCGCGTCAGATTCTTTGCTTAATGACTCATCCATTTTTAACGGGATTAGCTTTTTGCTTGATATTTTTCTGGTTATTTTAGCGTAGCAAAGAATCAATTTAATGAAAAAATGGCTAGCAACTTCGTTAAAATAATTTATCGAACGGAATGTAAAAAACATTTAATTATAAAAAGAGTATTTTAATATGCAGGGAAATAATACAGATCAAGTTGTTGCAGATTATACCGATTTTGAATCCTATAAAACTTCTAAAGATTTAAAAATACCAAAATACCTGGAAGATACCTATTGGTGGGCCTATGTACATCCCACGTCAATTCGGATCTTTGAAAGACAATGGCTGGTTAACTTTATATTATGGGGTAATTTTGCCCGCTTACGGGATGCAGCTCTGGATGACATAGGTAAAACAATCACAGGAAATAACTTACAGGTTGCCTGTGTTTATGGTGACTTTTCACAACAGTTTGCCGCTCGTACAGATCTTGAAAGTGAATTACACATTGTTGATGTTGCCCCCGTCCAGTTGGAAAATGCCCATAAAAAACTTAAACATCATTCCAATGTCTATTTACACCATCAGGACTCAACCTGTCTGGATTTTGATGATGCTGAGTTTGACAATATCGTCGTATTTTTTCTTTTGCATGAACAGCCCGAGGCGGTTCGTGCAAAAACGGTTGAAGAAGTTACACGCGTTGTAAAACCTGGTGGTAAGGTCGTTTTTGTTGACTATCATAAACCACACTTGGCGAATCCTTTTCGTTATATTATGCTTCCTATTCTCTATTTGTTGGAACCCTTTGCGTTGGGTGTTTGGAAAAAAGAAATTATTGACTGGGTGCCTGCGGGCTTAAGACCAAAAAAGATAAAAAAAGAGACTCTGTTTGGTGGCTTATATCAGAAGGTCGTAATGACTTTTTAAGAGTATCGCATAGCTGATAAGGAGAAAAATATGACTCGAACCATAACCTGTTTGCCAAATATTACCCGGCAGAACTCTCATGGCCATACATAAAGAAGAACGTAGGCTTTGCAACTCAGCGCAGCAACTCTTTGAACTTGTTGCACATGTTGAGAGCTATCCTGAATTTTTGCCTCTTTGGCATGATGTCCGTGTAATGAAAAATCAGCAGAATAAGTCAGAACATTCTGTTTATATTACTGATCAGCTGATTCAACTGGGCCCACTTTACAAGCGCTTTCGCACTCAAACTACACTGGTACCGTTTCGTAGTATTCATATTATTTCTTCTGATCCTATGTTTCAAAAATTTACAATTGATTGGTTATTCATAGCTGAAAAGGAGGGTGGATGCAGAATCCAGTTTACCCTTGATTGTATGGCCTCATCCGTACTTCTGCGCCCCATTTTTGATATTACTTTATTGCAAGCTGCAAGGTCTATCATCACAGCCTTTGAGAACAGGGCCAAAATCATCTATGGTCGCTTAAACTAATAAAATGAACTCAAAATCATCAATATCAATAGTGATCCCGGCTTTCAATGAAGCAGAATT
>JADFVK010000032.1 GCA_015222495.1 Pseudomonadota bacterium | reverse complement strand
ATGAATGCTGAAGCTTATGCTGAACTGGTTGAGTCTGAAGAACATTAAACTTAAAAAAACAGAGTAACAAATGCCCTATATATCCCATACTTCAGAAGAAGTAGAAGAAATGTTGTCAGTGATTGGTGCTAAACGCATTGATGATTTATTTGATGAAATCCCCCAGGAATTACGCAATTCAGACCTGGATGGTATTCCTCTGAGTCAATCAGAAATGGCAGTACAGCGTTTATTATCTGAAAAAGCAATGCAGGATGGTATGCCGCTCTGTTTTGCAGGTGGTGGTGCCTATGAGCATCATATTCCAGCAGCAGTATGGGAAATAGCAACTCGTGGTGAGTTTTATTCTGCTTATACACCGTATCAGGCAGAGGCCAGTCAGGGCACTTTGCAGGTTATTTATGAATTTCAGAGCATGATTGCCAGTCTCACAGCGATGGATGTTTCCAACGCCTCACTCTATGATGGCGCATCGGGATTAGCTGAAGCCGTTTTAATGGCAGTGCGAGCTAATCGCAAAGCAAAATCAAAACGTATTTTAATGCCAGCCAGTGTTTCACCTGTATATCGTCAGGTAGTAGAAACTATTGTAAAAAATCAGGGTATTACATTAGAGCTGATTGATTTTGAAACAGCCTCAGGAAAGATTGATATTGCTAAGCTGTCAGAACAGACTGAAGCCTTTGCCGCATTAGTCATTCCACAGCCTAATTACTTTGGCTGTCTTGAAGAAGTTCACCAATTAACTGATTGGGCACATGAACAGGGTGGTCTAGTGATTGGATTAGTGAATCCTATTGCTTTGGCATTAGTGGAAGCTCCGGGTAATTGGGGCAGCAATGGTGCAGATATCGCAGTAGGTGAGGGGCAGCCATTAGGCATACCAATGTCATCTGGTGGCCCTTTTATTGGCTTTGTTGCCTGTAAACAAAAATTAGTTCGACAATTACCTGGTCGTATTGTGGGTCGAACTGTTGATTTAGACGGTACGCCTGGATTTTCTCTGACATTACAGGCACGTGAGCAACATATTCGTCGCTCTAAAGCGACTTCTAATATTTGTACTAATCAGGGATTAATGGCAACAGCTGTTACTTTACACCTGTCCTTCCTAGGTCGTGATGGTTTACAAAAAGTAGCTGCTGCCTGTATTGATAATACCAGCAAGCTGATGAGTTTATTAAGAAAAAATACAGAGATTAAATTCCCTTTTAGTCAATCAGTCTTTCATGAATTTGTTATTGCCTTAGATGTACCCATCGATAAAGTACTCAATGAACTAGCCTATGATGATATTGTTGGCGGGATCAATATTTCAGACTCTTTTTCAGATCAACAAAGCAATTTGATGCTAATTTGTGTTACAGAAACAAAAACTGAGGATGAGCTGGAATATTTTTCTAAGATGCTAATAGAAGCCATAGTTAATATCAAAGAGGAGTCAGTATGAGCCTGAAATCAATTAAAAAATCAGCAGAGCCGTTAATTTTTGAACACTCTAATGAACAGCGTAAAAGCAGCTCACTCGCTCCTGATATAGATGTATCTTCTCTGTGTGAAAAATTACCTGCACATTTATTACGTAAACAGCCGGTTGATCTGCCACAGGTCAATGAACTACAAGTAGTCCGCCACTATACGCGTTTATCGCAAAAAAACTTTTCTATTGATACCCATTTTTATCCTCTGGGTTCCTGTACCATGAAATATAACCCCCGTGCCTGTAATACTTTGGCACAATTACCGGGTTTAGTGGGTAGACATCCACAGGCGCATCTTTCAATGAGTCAGGGTATTATGAGTTGTCTTTATGACCTGCAAAATATGCTGATGCAAGCAACAGGTATGAAGCAGGTTTCTCTGACGCCCATGGCTGGTGCTCAGGGCGAGTTTGCCGGGGTTGCTATGATTCGAGCCTATCATGATCATAATAATGATACCGAGCGCTGTGAAATTATTGTACCGGATGCTGCACATGGAACTAATCCTGCAACTGCTGTGATGTGTGGTTATAAAGTGAAAGAAATTCCCACCAATAGCCAGGGTGATATTGATATAGAAGCTTTAGAGAAAATCATCGGCCCGCAAACTGCCGGTATTATGCTCACCAATCCTTCTACTCTAGGTGTGTTTGAACGTAAGATTAAAGTCATTGCTGATATGATTCATAAGGCTGGTGGTCTGCTTTATTATGATGGTGCTAATTTAAATGCCATTTTGGGTAAGGTTAAGCCGGGGGATATGGGCTTTGATGTGATTCATATGAATCT
>JADFVK010000212.1 GCA_015222495.1 Pseudomonadota bacterium | reverse complement strand
TTGGGCCGTCGCCAAGCGGTAAGGCACCAGGTTTTGATCCTGGCATGCGCAGGTTCGAATCCTGCCGGCCCAGCCACTTCTTTAGAGTCTTCAACTTAAATAAAAAATATTAATTTTTTCCATCCGGGGAATGTAAAGTGTCTGATTCTGATTCTGATATGATGATTTTTTCGGGAAATGCTAACCCAAAACTTGCACAGGATATTTGCAAGCATCTGAATATGCCTTTAGGTAAGGCAGTGATTGATAAGTTCAGTGATAGCGAAATCATGGTTGAACTCATGGAAAATGTACGTGGAAAAGACGTATTTATTGTTCAGCCGACTTGTCAGCCTGCTAATGATCATCTAATGGAACTCATGATTATGGCAGATGCTATTCGTCGCTCATCAGCAAGACGGATTACTGCTGTTGTGCCATATTTCGGTTATGCACGACAAGATAGAAGACCACGTTCTGCCCGTGTAGCGATTACGGCAAAAGTGGTTGCGAATATGTTTACCGGTGTCGGCATCAATCGTCTGATGACCGTTGACTTACATTCGGATCAAATACAGGGTTTTTTTGATATACCTGTTGATAATGTTTATGCTTCACCCATTTTATTAGGCGATATCTGGCGCCAGAAATATCCGGATCAAATGGTTGTATCCCCTGATGTTGGTGGTGTGGTAAGAGCCAGGGCTTTGGCCAAACGCTTAGATGGTGCAGATCTAGCCATTATTGATAAACGCCGTCCTAAGGCCAATGTCGCAAAAGTGATGAATATTATAGGCGATGTTGAAGGACGTTCCTGTATTTTAATTGATGACCTGGTGGATACAGCAGGTACTTTATGTAAGGCAGCCACAGCACTAAAAGAACAGGGTGCTGCACAGGTTATGGCCTATATTACTCATCCGGTATTATCCGGGCCGGCAATAGATAACATAAATGAATCCGAACTGGATCATTTAGTTGTGACAGACACAATACCTTTAAGTGTAGAAGCACAACAATGTTCAAAAATTCGTCAATTAAGTAGCGCTATTATTTTAGGCGAGACGATGATGAGAATTAATCGGGAAGAATCGGTTAGTTCACTTTATATGGATTAACTCTAGGCCTCTAGGTTTAAAGAGATCCATAACGCTCTGTTCATTGGTCGCGATGGCAGAATTTTTAACTATTTTTTTGGAGTATACAACAATGAGTTCTAATTTTACTCTTGCTGCTGAACTACGCAGTGATACAGGGAAAGGTGCGAGCCGCCGCCTGCGTCACGCTGACGTTGTACCAGCAATTATTTATGGTGCTGATAAAGAGCCTGCTATGATTACAATCAAGCATAAGGATCTTGCATATGCTTGTGAAGATGAGGCTTTTTTCTCACATATTTTAAGTATGGAAGTCGATGGTAAGGCTGAACAAGTTATTATCAAAGATATGCAGCGTCACCCTGCAAAATTGCAGATTATGCATGCTGACTTTTTACGTGTTGATGCTAAGCATGCATTACATGTGAATGTACCTTTACACTTCTTAAATGAAGAAGGCTGTGTTGGTGTTAAGGAAGGTGGTCTTGTTTCTCACTTGATGACTGAACTGGAAGTAAGCTGTTTACCTGCTGATTTACCAGAATTTATTGAAGTTGATATGGCTAATATAGCTGTTGGTGAGTCTGTTCATTTAACTGAATTAATACTTCCAGAAGGTGTGTCCAGTCTGATATTAATGCAGGGTGAAGGACGTGATCAGGCAGTAGCTGCTATTCATATGCCTCGTGCTGAGAAATTAGAAGAGGATGTTGTTGTAGAAGAAGCTAATGCTGATGAAGGTGATGATGCAGGTGATGATGCTGCAGAATAGTCTTACTTAGCTATATATGACATCAGCGATGATGTCATATATTTCTTACCCACTTAAACTCCTTCCTGATTTATTTAAATAAAAATGCCTGATAAAAATATTCAACTCATTGTCGGATTAGGTAATCCTGGTAATGAATATGAAAAAACACGTCATAATGCAGGTTTCTGGTTTATTGACCAATTAACCTCCCGCTATAACATAACACTGAAAAATGAAAATAAATTTTCAGGAGATGTCGGACGTGTCACAATTTCTTCTCAGCCTGTCTGGATTATAAAGCCCAATACCTTTATGAATAAAAGCGGACATGCTATTGCTCAATTATCTCATTTTTATAAAATTCCACCTGAACAAATTTTAGTCGTGCATGATGAACTGGATTTAGACCCCGGTATCGTTAAATTAAAACAGGGTGGTGGTCATGGCGGTCATAATGGCTTACGTGATAGTATTGCGCAATTGGGTAAAAACTTTTATCGCTTACGCTTGGGAATAGGACATCCAGGTAGTAAAGAACAAGTGGTTGGATTTGTCCTGGGAAAAACACCTCAAAGTGAAAAACAATTGATTGATAGTGCCATTGACAAATCACTGGAGTCATTAGAATTAATTATTCAGGGTGATATGCAAAAAGCAATGAATCAAATTCATTCTAAATAAATTTTATGTTTAATAAAAGTAGAGAATAACTATGGGATTTAAATGCGGTATTGTTGGTTTACCTAATGTGGGCAAGTCCACACTTTTTAATGCTTTAACAAAAGCAGGTATTCAGGCAGAAAATTATCCTTTCTGTACCATAGAACCTAATGTTGGTGTGGTGCCAATGCCAGATCCGAGACTAGATGCCCTGGCAAAAATTGTAAAGCCTGAGCGTGTTATACCAACATCTATGGAATTTGTTGATATTGCAGGTTTAGTCGAAGGTGCATCGAAAGGTGAGGGTTTAGGCAATAAATTTCTGGCAAATATTCGTGAAACAGAAGCTATTGCCCATGTAGTAAGATGTTTTGAAAATGAAGATATAGTACATGTGTCGGGTAAAATTGATCCCTTGGATGATATTGAAATTATTAATACAGAACTGACACTGGCAGATTTGGAAAGTGTAGAAAAAGCACATCATAAAGCAGCAAAAAACTCTAAAAGTGGAGATAAAGCTGCAATAGCAAGAAAAACATTGTTAGAAAAAGTTCTAGAACACCTGGAAAAAGGTGAGACAGCCAGAACCATTGGTTTGAACGAGGATGAACAGCTTGAAATTCGTGACCTGCAATTATTGACTCTTAAGCCTACTGTGTATGTAGCCAATGTAGATGAAGAAGGTTTTGAAAACAATCCTTATCTGGATAAAGTTAAAGAATATGCCGAAAAAGAAGGTTCAGAAGTTGTCAGTGTTTGTGCAGCAATTGAATCTGAAATGGTTGAACTGGATGCAGAAGAGTTACAAGAGTTTTTAGAGGATTTAGGTCTCGATGAACCGGGGCTTAATCGAGTGATACGTGCTGGTTATCATTTATTGAAGCTACAAACTTATTTCACCGCAGGTGTTAAAGAAGTCAGAGCCTGGACTGTTGCAATCGGTGCAACAGCTCCTAAAGCGGCAGCTGTTATTCATACAGACTTTGAACGAGGCTTTATTCGTGCAGAAGTGATAGCCTATGATGACTTTATAGCTAATGACGGTGAAGCGGGTGCAAAAGAGAAGGGTAAATTAAGAGTCGAGGGTAAGGACTACATCGTACAAGATGGAGATGTTCTGCACTTTAGATTCAATGTATAGAGGTCATTCAGAATAAGGCTCTTATTTTATTTTAAATTTTTGGCTTACCTTCCAAAACATTCATTGACAAATACTCAATATAAAGTAGAATATGCGCCTCTCTTCACTTAAGTAATTTAATGAAGAGATTAATAAATTTAATGGCTATGTAGCTCAGCTGGTTAGAGCACAGCATTCATAATGCTGGGGTCGGTGGTTCAAGTCCACTCATAGCTACCAAATTTAATAAAAAATGAGAAAAGTGTTGACGGATATTATAAAGTCCGTATAATACGCATCTCTTCAACGAAGCAGTCAAAAGTTAAGTTGAAATGCTCTTTAAAAAGAAATCGAACAATTTGTGTGAG
>JADFVK010000211.1 GCA_015222495.1 Pseudomonadota bacterium | reverse complement strand
TGTTCTACTTCAGCCATAACCTGCATTTGATCATCATCATCAATGAGGCTGGCGGTGACTTCGACAATACGCTGCTGATTATCGCGTTTAATCACAGAGGGGGATGCGGAAAATTCAATTTCAGCCACTTCATTGAGGTAGATAGGCTGTCCATTATGAAACTTAATCAGAACTTGTTTCAGATCATGATTAGATAATATGCTGGAGCGGGGGAGTCTGAGACGAATATTATAGTCTCGATCTCCCTCAATATAATCAGAAGTGACCACACCATCAAGAGCCACTCTCATAGCATAGGCGATATCACTGCTTTTGACACCCAGGTCGGCGGCTCGATGACGCAGGATTTTTAACTTGAGTTCCTTATGGTTTTCTTCATAGGTTTGTTCGAGATTTCTCAGGCCTTTTATGGGGCTTAATTTTTTAACTAACTCATTACCAATCTGATTAAGTGTCTGCAGATTTTCACCCTGCACGCGGATGCTTATTTTTTCGTCGCTTTTACCCAGTCTGACACCCCGTACCCCACGTACAGTCATACGGGTTTTAATGCCAATAAGATTGAGCTTATTAATTTTTGGCTTAATACTGCTGATCCATTGCTGTGCCCCTAACTCTCGTTGTGAGGCCGGTACTAACTGAATTTTTAAAGAACTATAGTGACTACTTTCTCTTTGTGAACGTCCGAATACACTACCGCCAATAGTACTGAAAACAGTCATGACATTGTCATCTTCAAGAATAATCTTTTCAATATCCTCAACCACCTGATGCATTTCATCCAGTCTCATACCCGGTTCGCCGGAAACGCGTAGATAAATACGTCCTTCATCAATTTGCGGGAGAAAAATCTGTTTCTCACTGGCAATGTATTGCACACTAAAAAATAGGGCAGGTAATAAAATTACCAATGGAATCCAGCCATGGTGAACTATAAAGTGAATGAATTTTTCATAGCCATTGGCAATTGAGATAAAAAAAGATGAGCTGCTTTGTTGCTGAGTATTTTTAAGTTTTGCTGCCAGACTGGGTACCACAGTGAGAGAGACCAGCATTGAAGCCACAATAGCGGCAGAAATAGTAATGATTAACTCTTTAAATAATAAGCCTGCCAGACCACTCATAAATAAAAAGGGCAGTACTGCAGCCAGATTTGTACTGGTTGAAGCGATTATTGGGCTATTGACTTCCTGTACAGCATCTAAAGCAGCTCTTTGACTGGATTTATTTTTAAGCTGATGTCTGGAGATATTTTCCAGCATCACAATGGTGCTGTCTACTAACATTCCGATACCTAAAGCCAGACCACCTAAGGTCATAATGTTTAAGGTCAATCCGGTTATTTGCATAATAATGAAAGTAATAATAATAGCTAAAGGGATTGCAGAACCAATAATCAGTGTACGACGGATATCACCGAGAAAGAAATACACCACTAACATGGCTAAAAATGCCCCTGATAGGGCAGCTCGGGTTGCATTGTTTAAGGCATGTTCGATAAATACAGACTGATCATCTACTGCAGTTATCTGTATATCATCTGGAATAATATGATTATCCTGTAAATATTGTATTTGTTGATGAACTGCTTTTACTACAGCTACTGTATTCGCCTGGGGTTGTTTCTGTATGGATAGTTTGACTCCTTCCATGCCATTAAGACGAATACTGATCCGTTCATCCTGGTGGGTGTCAATAATGCTGGCAACTTCATGCAGTCGGACTAAATTATCAACTGACTGGGTGCTGTCTTTAACCAGAGGGAGTTGTGCCAGCTCTTCAAGGGAAGTAAAGCGTGATTCTGTACGGGTACTTAATTCATCAAAGGCAGTATAGATTCTTCCCGAGGCGATATCCTGATTTTCATCCTTAATGAGATCATCAATTTGTTGAAAGCTTAATTGATGTGAGGCAAGGCGTTGTTGATCTAGTAAAATTTGAATTTCACGTACCAGACCTCCCCCTAGTTCAGCAGAAGCAACTCCTGGCAGAGTAATAAACCATTTGCTTAATTGATAATCAGCATAACTACGCAGTTCAACAGGGGAACGTTGATTAGAGCTGATAATAAATTCAATAATTGGAATTTGTGATGGATCACGCTTATAAATAGTGGGGGGATCAATGCTTTCAGGTAGAAATCGTTTAGCTCTGTCCAGACGATTGCTGGCGTCTCGTAAGGCTGCATCAATGTCAGTTCCATAGGGGAAACTTAAATCCACAGAGCTACGGCTTTCGGTGGTACTGGACTGAATAGAAATAGCCCCTTCAGTAATGGCCAGCTGTTCTTCCAGCTGCCGGGTAACCTTATCTTCCATAATAGTAGCAGGTACACCAGTATCTACCACACGCACCCGAACATCAGGATAGATAATGTCTGGTAATAGATTCACTCCGAGATTTTGTAACACAAATAAACCCAGAACCAATATTGCCAAGGCAATCATATTCACCCCAACAGGGTGTTTGATTGACCATGAGGCAATATTAAATGAATTCTTGTTATTGGATGACTTAGACTCTTTTAGCACGGTTTAACCATTATTCTCTGAAGCTTTATTTTCTAATACCCTTACTTTTTTCCCAGAGCTTAGACCAAATAAACCTTTCTTTACAATCGTGTCACCTGCTTTAAGGCCTTCCAAAACTTCTATGAGTTCCGGATATTTATTACCGGTAATAATATTGCTGCGGGTGATTTTATATTCATTTTTATCAGTTGTTGTGATGCTAAAAACATAGGCTCCCTGCTGATCATAACGGATAGCTGAAAGAGGGATGACTAAAACATCTTCTTTTTTTGTAATAAGGTGAATTCGGCTTAATTGACCGGGACGTGCACCCTGAGGTACTGGGTGTAACTTAACTTCTATCATGCCTTTTCTAGTTTGAGAATTGACATGAGGATAAATTCTTAGGATATTTCCAGACCATTGTTTTTTGCCTAGAGAATCAATGGAAAAACGAATGGGGTCATTGATATTAATTTTGTTTAAAGAAAGTTCAGATACTGGAATTTTAACAATCAGACTGGAAGTGTCGATTAAACTTAAAAAATGAGTATGCAGGGACAATACATCTCCGGGCTCTACCAGACGCTCACTAATTACACCATCCCAGGGGGCTTTAATTTCGGTATAGCTTAAGCGTTGTTTTTGTAAATTATAATCAGCCTGATCAAGA
>JADFVK010000002.1 GCA_015222495.1 Pseudomonadota bacterium | reverse complement strand
TTAATGGGCATTCTTGCTGATGAACTCGAATTAAGTACACCCATTAGAGTAAATAGTATTGATCCAGGTCGAGTGCGAACACGTATGCGTGCTTTAGCTTTTCCTGGTGAAGATCCAATGACGGTACCCGCGGCAGAAGAAATTATGGATGCTTATTTATATTTGATGGGCGCAGACAGCGAAAAAGTAAATGGAAAAATTGTTTCTTGTAAAAAGAGCTAATTAAACTACAAGTGTAGGTCTGCTGTCGGCCATTAGCAGACCTTCACGATAAGGGAATCTGAATTATAAAACAACTTCCTTTTCCAAGAACACTTTCAACGGTAATATTACCACCCATTAAATCAATTAAGTCCTTAGCTATCACCAAGCCTAAACCTGTACCTTCAATATTAGAATTTTCTGCTTCAAACCTTTCGAATGGTTCAAATAAATGACTAAGTTGATCAGCTGTAAAACCTTTCCCTGTATCAGTGATTGAAAGGTAAAACATATTTTTATCATTCGATGAACAATCAATTGTCACCTTACCCTTTTCACTATTATATTTAATAGCATTCGACAAGAAGTTTAATAAAACCTGCTTAAATCGCATTTCATCAACACTAATATTGATATCAGGTAAAGAACTTACCTTATCATCTATTTGGATAGCATGTTTGTCCGCGAAAGGTTTAATCATCGATAAGCTATCATTAAGCATTTTATGTAATGAATGATTTCCAATCGATAATTCTACATTGCCGGATTCTATTTTTACTAAATCAAGCATCTGATTTATTAAATTTAATAAATGATTACCTCCCTTAATAACTTCCTGAATATTTTTTCTCTTTTTCTCATCCTTCTCATCCATCTCAAGAAGCTGAGAAAACCCAAGAATTGCATTCAAGGGAGTGCGCAGCTCGTGACTCATGGAAGATAAAAATTGAGATTTTGCAAGATTGGCATTCTCTGCTTCATTTTTGGCATTGACTAACGCTTCTTCGGTTTGTTTGCGTGGCGTAATATCCTGATAAGTACCTAATATACCAATTATATTATCATCTGTATCCGTTAAAGGGGTTTTGCTCGTCTCAAGCCAGATTTTATTACCGTCGGGTGTAGATTGTGGCTCTTCAAAATTGAACTTACCCTTGCCTGTATCTATGACTTCTTTGTCATCATTGCGGTAGAGTTTAGCCTCATTAGACCAAGTCATATTAAAATCATTTTTACCAATAATGTCATTTTGATCGTTTAAGCCAGCATCTTTTGCAAAAATCTTATTACACCCAAGGTAATTTAGATTCAGGTCTTTCCAGAAGACTCGGACAGGAATAGTATTGATGACATGCTCTAACATCTTTCTGGATTCTAGCAATTCTTTTGTTCGTGTATGAACCAACTTATCAAGTTCTTTATTGAACGCCACTACTTTATCTTCTGATAATTTTCGCGCTTTAGTAAGTGAAGATTCAAGCTGCTGGCTAGCCCATTCACGTAAACCGAGAAATAAAGTCAGTAAAATAAATATTGGAAATACATTTGAAATTAACTCTGGCGTAAGTTCATAACGACTCGAAAATATTGAGTAAGCTAACAACGTAAGCCCTGCAATAGGTAAAAAAACATCAAGGTTAAAATTTATAGCAGACGAATCTGTTTTTTCAACTGCCTTTTCTGGCGAGTTACTATTACGCAATTGAATTGATGCAGCCCAATACGTCGAAGTAAAAGCTATTAACCAAAAGATATCTATATAGTTGCCGGTCTGATAATTTTTTCCTAATAAGCTGTATGCATAGAATGAGACAGCAAAAGCGTGAATAGCCAAACCTAAGAGTAAAAAATTAATTACGGGTTCTTTTACAGGATGAGTTTTATGCCAAAACAAACTCGCACTGAAAAAGAAAGCTGATATGTAAATAACAGGATAAGCGAGAGCGGTTATCTTATATAGAGTACTGCTCTCTAGTGTTTTTAAAGGTAGATTGAAAAATACCATATGAGTGATTAATAAACTGGTTACTACAATACCCAGTTTACCGATCTGAATGATTTTATATGAAGGCTGTTGGTACTCACTCGAACGCAATTGATAGAATCCAAAAATTATTAGAAAAGCAAAGGCTATGAAGCCTATATCCGAGATTCCTGGGTATGGTGTTGCATCACCTAAAATGAGCTCATGAAAATCCCAGTTAAGTATTCCGATAAACCATACAAAGTTAGCAGCTGAAATTAGAAACCAGCCTTTGCGTGCATTACCACTGCAAGCACGCGCCACTTGTAGAGTTCGCCATGCAGCGGCTCCTGAAGCTATAGACCAAGCTATATCTGACCACCAGGTTGCAAAGGGAGGAACAATGTCAAAGCCACGGGAAACAACCGCAAATAACAAGAGGAATAATATGACGATGCTAGCTTCAAGTTTGTTTGATTTCATTTGTTCCACATATTTAACAGGTAAAAACTCTATGGCGTAACCGTCCGCTTTGGGTCGTTAGCCGCCTCTTAAGATTGTCACGTAGACTATTATTTGTCCTTTAACATGGTCTTTAAATCTGCAAACGGATTATGCGTGGCAGCGTTACCTTTAGACTCTGATGTTGAACTATTGCCCATATGTGCTTCTAGTTGTCGTTGATGTTCATTATCGTGGCAGTACAAACACAACAATTCCCAGTTACTGCCATCGGATGGATTATTATCATGATCGTGATCTCGATGATGAACTGTTAACTCACTGATGTTTGTATGATCAAATTCACGACTACAACGCCCACAAATATGTGGGTACATACCAAGCGCCTGTTCACGATACCCTTTTCCACGCTCTTCACTGGCGCGTCTTGCATCAGCAACAACTTTATCTAATTTTTCTGTATCAATTTTAGCCATTATAATCTCCTGCTTCTGAGTATATTAAATACAGGATTAACTGTCATTACTCAATAACTGCCAGATACTAGTAAATACAAGAAATGCTGACTTTTTATTTTCAATCCACACATACGCATATTGCTCATATTTAACAGCAAGTATCTCTGCCTCGCTTTTCTCTATACCTAAGACAAAAAAACTCTCTTCAGCTGGCCACGATAGATCCTCGCCCTGCCCATCAGCCTTAAATACTGTGTAGTTTTTAAGATTTGATTTTAATTCATTATTTCGATATTTGTTTTCTGATAAAGGCAATGCCTGACTTCGAGGATTCCAGGCAGTTAATATCACCGCAGATTTTTCTTTATCAAGTAATTTATTAATATCTAATGGTACCGGTTCACCAATCTTAATATCATATTGTTGTTTATTAATAAAAACAGAATACGTTGTATCCAAATAGTGCTGTTCTAATTGCTGTTTTATCATTAGTTCCACCAGACAGCAAATCCTCGTTTGCGAAGATGTTCACCCAGCAAGGCTTCTTTATGCTCAGCTTCTTTACGGGTTGAAATAGGATTATATTCTTCAAATAATTTATAACGTAAACGTAGACCATATTTTTTTGCATATCGATTGGCTTTAATACCTGCCTTATGTTGATCAAACCGATCGTCAGGTGATTTTGCTGTTTGTCCAACATATACGCAGGGATAATCTTCAATATAATCGGGATTAGCATCTCGAAATTTTTTAACAGAAAGAACTTCCTTATCCAGATCGACAACATAAATGCTATAAACATTTTTTTTTCTTTTCATAGAACTGACTACTAGTTTAATAATGACAGTAATAATACTCAGAACTTATATTTACTTCAAATCGTAAATATTTTACCGCACTCTTTAGCAGTTACTGGTTTGGAAAATAAATATCCCTGACCAAAGAGGCAGCCTTTTTCCAGTAGAAAATCTGCCTGAGCTTTATTCTCAACGCCTTCTGCAACTACCGATAAACCCAGCGTTTTAGCCATACCAATGATAGTTTCAGCAATTGCCTGATCGTCAGTATTTGTTGATAAATCAGTCACAAATGAACGGTCAATTTTTAAAACGTCGACTGAAAAACGTTTTAGATATGATAATGAAGAATAACCGGTACCAAAATCAT
>JADFVK010000210.1 GCA_015222495.1 Pseudomonadota bacterium | reverse complement strand
TCCAACATTAAATGCCCAACAAATTATAAGCCAACTTTATAACAACTCATGTGAGGTGTTAGTATTGACATGAAATATAATTATCTCTCTATAGGACTTTGTGCTGTTTTTCTTGTCTATGCTGCAAATAGCTGGTCAGCAAATAAAAATTTAGAGAACCTGATCACTACAGAACAAAAATCCTATGCTATTGAAAATAAAAACCTTAATGAGTCCAGTGGATTGGCCTGTTCAAATAAAGATAAGCATGTCTTATGGAGTCATAATGATAGTGGCCATATGCCTATTATTTATGCTATGGATAATAAGGGAAAAGATTTAGCGACTTTTCATCTGGAAGAGAATGCCTGGGAAGAAAAACTCATTGCTAATGACTGGGAGGATATGGATGCCTTTGATTATCAGGGAAAAAATTATTTATTAATTGCAGATACCGGGGATAATTTTAGACTGCGCTTTGATTATCAAATTTACATTATTAAAGAACCTGATCTGAAAAATAAGCAGAAGTCTATTATTTCACCAGCATGGTCTTTTAGTTTTAAATATGAGGATGGACACTCCTATGATGTGGAATCAGTGGCCGTGGACGTAATTAATGAGAAAATTATTTTACTGAGTAAAAGAACAGATCATGCTCTAATGTTTGCATTGCCACTAAAACCAAAAAATGCAGATGTTATACAAATAGCAAGAAAAATAGGTGACTTTAAGAATATAAAGAAAGCTTCTGCTTTAGATATTAGTGCTGATGGACAATTAATGTCAATTAATACCTATGCTCGGATTCATCGTTTTTATAGAAGAGTTTCTACTGAAAAGAAACTTAATAATAGTTGGATTTATAAGGATTCTTTAAAGTATAAAAACTTATTTCAACCTGAAGCAATGTGTCTTTCTAAAAGCGATAAAAAATATTATGTAACATCTGAAAGGAAACCAAAATTAGTAAAAGTTAAAGTTCCATTATAATAAATATCTTTAAAATTGATTTAGATCAATAAAACATCAATTGATTAAATACTTAAACTTCCCCACATTTTTTTATTTGAACATTTTGTTCAAGTTGAACAATGCAAACTTATTTTTTCCTCATTTTCTGAACAAGTTAAGCCATAAATTCCTGAAATGTAGACTACATTAAGGTATTCCCCTATTGAATCATAAATAAGCTTTTGAAATAAAAGAAAAAAATATGATGGGTATGTTTTTTGCAGATAAGCTGATTGTTTAATTAGTTAGTTTAGAAGTGAGTGAATTGAATTTTAATTAAAAAATAATTTTCAGTGAGCTGACTATATTCATCATAATGATCTTAGTGGAGGAAACCTATGGGTATCCGAGCAACAAAAAAACGACTACTCGTTTCAGTTGCAATGGGTTTGGGGTTAGCAGTGACTATGAATGCGCAAGCAGCGTCACAATATCCTGATATCGGCCCACTGCCAGCTGTAAAAATTAATAAGGCAAAAGCGGAACTGGGCAAGCGCCTGTTCTTTGACCCACGTCTTTCAGGTGATGCTGCAATCTCTTGCGCCACTTGTCACAACCCTGAAAAAGGTTATGCAGATGGTATGGCATTATCTGCGGGTTATCCTGGGAATAAGCATTTCAGAAACAGCCCAACAGTGATTAATGCAGTACATAAAAATCGCTGGAACTGGGATGGTCGTCTTGGAACTAATCTTAATGATGTAACTCGTGGAATGCTCACAGAAGATTACATTATGAATATGGATATGCGTATTATGCAGGAGCGTATTAAGCAGGATCCTCTATACGTTAAAATGTTTAAAAAAGCTGGTTATGGTGAGCCCTCCAATGGTTCTGTTCGTAAAGCTATTCCAGAGTATCTAAAAACATTGACTTCTAAAAACGTACCTTTTGATAGTGGCAAAATGTCAGCCTCTGCAAAACGTGGAAAATCATTGTTTAAAGGAAAAGCCGGTTGTATACAGTGTCATAATGGCGCTAACTTTACAGATGGCAAGGCATATAATACCGGTGTTGCAGAAAACTGGGATGTATTTATGGATACCGATCGTCACCAGGCATTTCTTGCCTACAACATGTTTATGGGTGTAGAGAACTACAATAGCCTGAAACGTGATGCCGGAGCTCATATTCATCAGCATAATGCAGATAAATCAGATATGGGTACATTCTTAACGCCTTCACTACGTGAACTGACTCATACTGCACCGTATATGCATAACGGTATGGTTAAGTCGTTGGAAGATGTGGTTGCGTTCTATAATAATGGTGGTGGTGAAGATTCCAATAAAGATAGCCGTATCAAGAAGCTTGGTCTGAGTGGTTCAGAACAGCAGGATTTGGTTACATTTTTGAAATCATTATCAGGTGATCCTTTAACTGGCGATAAGTATGTCTGGTCTGAAGCCTATCCTGATGAATATGAAGCCATTGAAAACTGGCGTCAAGTCAAAAACTAGCGTCCAGGAGATTAATGTATGAAAAAAACAATGAAAACTCTAATGAGAACAGGTACTCTTTTAGCGAGTGCAGTTTCATTAGCGATGCTTTCAGGTTGTGAAAGCACAACAGCAAAAGATGAAGGTTTTAAGGGCACCTTAAATGCAGTTTCTCAAACTGCAGTGGCTGCCAATAATGCGGCCTCAGGTCATGCGCCTTTGGCTGTAATGCCGTCAATGCCTCCAATTCCTGCTGATAATAAGCAAAGTGATGCGAAAGTGGAACTGGGCAAATTATTATTTTTTGATCCAAGACTTGGCGGGGATGCCTCTATCTCATGTGCCAGTTGTCATGATCCTGAACAGGGTTGGGCATGGGCTGAAGATTTTTCGCGTGGTTATCCGGGCACGGTTCACTGGCGTAATAGTCAGTCAATTATGAACTCAGGTCATTATCCGGGTTCTTTCTGGGCAAACTCAGTGACCTCTCTGGAAGCACAGGCGCCATCAGCTGCAAAAGGTGGTGTTGCGGGTAATGGTGAAAACGACATCATGACTGCACGTCTGGCACTGATTCCTGAATATCGTCAGCGTTTTAAAGAAGTATTTGGTGATGACTACCCAAGAATTAAAAATGCCTGGCGTGCTATTGCTGCATTTGAGCGCACTATTAACCAGACTGATACACCTATCGATAGTTATCTGAGTGGTGATAAAGGTGCTTTAAGTGCTGAGCAAGTACGTGGCAAGGCATTATTTGAAGGTAAGGCCGGTTGTATCCAATGTCATAATGGTGCATTAGCATCTGATATGGAAATGTACAATATCGGTGTTCCACCTGCAAAACGTTGGGAAGAAGATGGCTTAGCACAGATTACTTTCCGTTTTGAACTCTATGCCAAGGGTTCAAATGAGAAACTTTATCGTTCTGCTAAAGCTGATCCCGGTGCTTACTTCCGTGGTAAGAACAAGTGGGATTTGGGTAAGTTCCGTACTCCATCATTACGTTATACAATGTATACCGCACCTTATATGCATAATGGTGCATTCTATACATTAGAGGAAGTGGTTGACTTCTATAATGCTGGCGGCTTTGATGAAGAAGGTCGTACAACAGGCTGGCCAAAAACCAAGTCCAAGTTGATCAAACCCCTGGGTCTGACTGATGATGAAAAAGGTGATTTGATTGCATTTATTGAATCATTCTCAGGTGATGAAATTCTAATGGCTAAGCCAACACTACCTGAATATGCGCCCATGTTTACTTTAGATGAACTTAAGGAAGCAAAAAAATGAGCGAAATAACTAATATAGGCCAAGAGCCGATAAAAAAAGATGACTCAGCAGAAGCACATGGTAAGTGTATGCTGAATCGCCGCAAGTTTTTAATGTACAGCGGTGGTACAGCAGCAGCGGCAAGCACAGTTTCTATTACTTTGTTTGCAGGGACTGCACAGGCTGAAACTCGTCAGGCTCGAGTACAGGGTTATCCCCGTAAGCTCGTCGCTAAATTGAGTGAGTTGAAAGATCATACTCCAGTTAATTTTAATTATCCGGATGATGGTCCAAACTCTCAGGCAATGATTGTAAAAATGGGTAATGTACAAGCAGGTGGCGGTGTTGGTGACAAACGTGATGTAGTTGCGTTCAGCTATATGTGTACTCACCAGGGCGGTCCTATGCAAAATACCTATAAGCATGTCGGCGATCAACGTGTCATGGGACAATGTCCTCTACACCTGTCAACATATGACTTAAGACGCCATGGTATTATTGTTTCAGGTCAGGCTTATCAAAGTCTGCCTCAGGTTCTACTGGAAGTAGACGGAGACAATGTATATGCCGTTGGTATAATGGGACTGTTGTTTGGTCGTCAAGAAAATTTGAGCGCATAGGAGAAAATAATGAGTATAGATTATTATCAAGCAAAAGATCATGCGCCATTACCACCTAAGAATGCAGACGTTTTAACGACTGCTTGTGATTATTGTATTGTTGCATGTGGCTATAAAGTATATCGTTGGCCTGTAGGTACGAAAGATGGTGGTATGAAAGCCTCTGAAAATGCCTTTGGTATCGATTTTCCATCTAATATGCTGCAGAGTTGGGTTGCGCCTACGCAGCACAATATTTGTACGCATAATGGTAAAAAGCATAATGTTGTTATTGTGCCTGATAAGGATACCACGGTGGTTAACACCAATGGTGATTCGTCCATTCGTGGTGGTTTGTTAGCACAGAAATGTTATAACCCTGACAGCAAAACAAAGGATCGTTTAAAAACACCTTTAGTTCGTGTTAATGGTGTGTTAACGCCAATGTCCTGGGATGATGCCATTGATATTGCCGCCGCTGTTGGCTCTCATGTGCTGGAAAAGCATGGTGAAGCAGCCTATGGTGTGAAGACTTATTCATACCAGTATATTGAAAATACATATGCAATTACCAAGTATGCTTTGCGTCATGTAAATACACCGAACTTTACCTTCCACGATACACCGGCTGATGTGACATCCACTCCTGGTTTTCGTGATGCAGGTTTTGATAATTTTGGTCCAAGTTATGATGACTGGGGTTCAGCGGATACGCTGATGATTTGTGGTACTGACCCATATGAAACCAAGTCAGTACTATTTACTCAGCATATTATGCCTGGTATCGCTAATGGTATGAAAGTAATAGCTCTGAATCCTCGTGATACAGCTGGTATTGCATATATCAAGAAGATGGGTGGTTTACATCTTGATGTATTCCCGGGGTCAGATAACTTAGTATTAGGTGCGATTGCACGTATTATTATGAAAAATGGCTGGGAAGATTCTGATTGGATTAAGGAGTGGGTGAACAGTAAATGGGAATCCAACTCTGGTTTTGGTCAGGGTACTCGTAATACTCCATGGCAGTGGCGTACTACCTGGGGTAAGTTCCAGACTAAGGGTTATGAGGACTACAAGAAGTGGAACTTAGGCCAGAAGGAATATGATCCTGCTTATGCCGCCAAGAAAGCTGGTGTAGATGTTAAGAAATTATACACAGCAGCTGAATGGTTAGCCAAGCCGGTTAATGGTAAGCGTCCTAAGACATCAATTGGTATTGAGAAAGGCTTCTACTGGTCTAACAACACCGGTAACACCAATGCAATTAGTTCTTTAGCAACTATTTGTGGTGCCGGTGGTCGTCCGGGTCAGGTAGTGGGTCGCTTTGGTGGTCACCAGCGTGGTGGTCAGAAAGGTGGTGGTTATCCACGTAATAAGTCTGCTCAGAAAGTGCCGGGACGTCGTCGTCAGGCTCTGGATACAGATAGATGGATGTATTCCGGTCATACCCGTTTTGCACATGTAATCGGTACTACCTGGATTCAGTCTATGACAGGATCGCAGGGCTTAGCCAGAAAGTTTGAAGAACTTGTGGTTAAAAATCCTAATCAGGTACGTTCCAATAATAAAGCAGAGATTATTGCGACATTGAAAAAACGTGCAGATTCAGGTGGTATGGTGGTGATTAACCAGGATATCTACCTGCGTGACCCTATTGGTGCCAAGTTTGCCGATGTAGTATTCCCAGCAGCAACATGGGGTGAAGTTGACTTTATGCGTGCTAATGGTGAACGTCGTCTACGTTTATATCAGGCGTTTAATGATGCACCGGGTGAAGCAAAACCAGATTGGGAAATTATTTCTCTATTAGCTCGCAAAATGGGCTTTGATGGTTTTGATTGGAAATCATCTAATGAGGTTGCTGAAGAAGCATCACGCTTTAGCCGTAAGGGACGTAAGAGTTTCCATATGGTAAAAGTAGCGGCGCATATCGAAGGCAAGTCTCTGCACCAGAAAATGCGTGAGTTTGGTACTGATGGTATTCAGGGACCAACGATGTACAACTACAAAACAGGTATGTTGTATGGCACCAAGCGTCTTCATGATACTACTGTTGGTGAGAAGCAATTTACTGCCATGGGACTCTCTAATGGTCCGGTGAAAGAGAATCGCTACGGTAAGAAGATGACTCACTTTAACTCACAAACTGGTAAGATTAACCTGCAGAAACACCCATGGAGCCTATTTGGTGACTTATGGGAATGGTTATCTCCTAAAGGTGATGAGTTATGGATGAGTAATGGTCGTGTCAATGAAGTCTGGCAGTCAGGTTTTGATGATGTGGAACGTCGTGATTATATTTCACAACGCTGGCCTGGAAACTGGGTTGAAATTAATCCAGCCGATGCTAAGAAACGTGGTATTGAATCCGGTGATATGGTGATGATGTATTCTAACCGTGTACCTGTATTCAAAGACACTGTTCTAGGTGTTCATGGTAAAGACTTCCAATTCTCTGAACTGATGAAGAATGGCCATATTAAACTGGATAAAGGTTCTATCACAGCAATTGCTATTGTTACACCAACTACCAAAAAAGGTGCAATGTATGCTAACTTCCTGGATATGAAACAGCCTAACAACTCTTTGACAATTCGTGTTCCTGATAATATTTCAGGTAACTATAATTATAAGATGGCGGTAGGTAAAGTGAAGAAGATCGGCGAGTCTGAGTTTAAGAATGACTTCCGTGGTATGTCCTTCGCTCCACGTAATATTACTTAATATATTGCTTAAGCCGGGTCTTTACACGACTCTGCTGGGGTAAATAGAAAAGTAACACAAAAGCCTGATACACTATAAAAAGTGTATCAGGCTTTTTTATGGGAAAAAGAAATCTTAATTCTGTACTGATTTTTCTAGGATAATAAGGGATGGAATAACTGTCTTGTAATGAAGTTGTGATGATTGAATAATATTATAATTTGACTTCCAAGTATAAGAAGAGTTGATGCGAGTCAATGCATTGTTGTAGCTTGGTTAACTAAACTGTATCTATAGAAAGATTTATGCTGTTAAAAATATATGACATTTTTGTAGCTGGGTTAGTACTACTTTCAACTAATAACAGTGGAAGCAGAAAATAGTCAAAAAAGAGAGCATGTCTCTCAATAGGAGTAGCAATGAGACAGGAAAATTCACCGTTTATGGTAAAAAATAGTGATCAATATCAGAGTTGGCGCAGTACCAAATTAGAAAATTATCCAACAGGTATTGGAGACATAATTATAGAGGTAGCTGATCCGAAAAATCTTACAACTGCTGAATATGATGCGATGTATGCCGCTATAGATAGTGCCAATATGGCGATTTACGTCTCAAAAGATATCAGTGAAGATAAAGATATTCCGCGGAGAATGGCTGAACAATTTGGTCTGAAACGCCTGAATAACAACTTTATGGCCGATAGTGATGGTATAACTGAGTTGCGTATTAATAATGAAGGCAAACATCCAAAGTATATTCCCTTTACCAACCGGCCAATCAATTGGCATACAGATGGCTACTACAATAGTGAGCAGATTCATGGTCTACTGGTGCATTGTGTGCGATCGGCCGAAAATGGTGGTGATAGTGAATTATTTGATTATGAAATGGCATATTTGCTGTTGCGGGACAAGTCAGAAGAATACGTAGAAGCACTTATGCAACCGGATGCCATGACCATTCCTGAAGGGGTTGATAGTAAAGGTAATCCTCGCGGTAAATCAATAGGACCAGTTTTTTCTATAAATGATGACGGTACGTTGCATATGCGTTATACCGTGCGCAAACACAATATTGTCTGGAAAGATGATGAAGTAACTAAAAAAGCAGCTGCAGCTCTTTTAGATATTTTAAATTCAGATAATCAATATGTATTTAAAGGTAGGTTAGAGGCAGGTATGGGGCTGGTTAGTCGTAACATAATCCATAAACGAACAGGTTTTGATAGTGCTGAGAGTTCAGATAGGCTCTTCTACCGTGCACGCTATTTCGATGGTATACCCAAAAGGGCATAATGGAATGATGTATTTATGAGTTTTGCAAGTATCTCCTTGAATTAATATTTATTATTTCATAGCATTACGAATGGTTTCCAGTATTTTTTTTGATGGGCTTGCATGGTCTAAAATAGCAACTAATTTTCCGTCTTTACCCACAATATATGTTTCAGAGGTATGATCTATTCCATACATAAGGGCTGAATTGGAGAAGGGGACTTTTTCGTAATAGGCACCATATTGTGCAACAACAGGATCTAAATCATCAGGTGCAGCGCTAAGACCTATCATCTGCTCATCAAAGTATTTGACGTAACTCCCCAGAACTTCCTGTGTATCACGTCCTGGGTCAACGCTGATAAAGATACTTTGGAAGTTTTTCTTTTCCTCAGGACTAAGCTGTGCAATCGCACTGGATAAAAAACTAAGATTAGTAGGACATACATCGGGACACTTGGTATAGCCAAAATAAATTGCTACTACCTTACCTTTAAAGTCTGATAAAGAAACCCATCCCAGTTCACCACTGGAAGTTGTCCCAATGAGAGAAAATTCTCCACCACGATCTTGAATACTTGTTTGTTCTGTTGAATTTGAATTGGTGATGACTTTATCCTGTGAAAAAACACTATTAGAAAATAGCACAAATAATGCTAATACTAAAAAATTTAACTTAAACATAAAGACTCCTTAAAATTAACTAACCACCAAAAACTGCTCTTATTCACTATCACTCAAATCATATTGTTTGATTAAACGACGTAATTTAGGTCGTGATATGCCTAAAATATCACAGGCTTTGCCTTTGTGTCCCTTGGTACTATTTAAAATACGCTGTATGTGTATTTTTTCAACATCCTGTATACTTAAAGTATCCAAATCTGTTGTGGACTCATGAGTCTGTTCAATATTATTATCAGAATCACAGGGTGCTACAATCTGATGACTTATTTTTTCCGGTAGTAAATCAGCCGTAATAATATCTCTGGGAGACATGGCCACTGATTTAACTAAAACATTCTCTAACTCCCTGACATTTCCAGGCCAGTCATAATCATGTAAGGCCTGCATAACATCAACTGAAACCCGATTAACATTTCTATTCATTTCCTTATTGGCTCGGCCTAATAAAGCCTGAGTGAGATCAAAAATATCATCACGGCGCTCTCGTAGCGGTGGAACATGGATGGTCACTACCTGTAGTCGATAAAATAAATCTTCACGAAATAGACCTTTTTTAATTTGTTCAGAAAAATCAATATTTGTTGCTGCTATGACTCTGGCATTGGTGGTTTGAGTGGTTTTTCCACCTACAGAAATAAATTCTTTTTCCTGTAGAACACGTAATAATTTAGCCTGCATTGTTAATGATAATTCAGCAACTTCATCTAAAAAGATAGTTCCATCATTAGCTAGGGAAAACTTACCAATTTGTTTATTAACTGCACCGGTAAAAGCACCTTTCTCATGTCCAAACATATCAGACTCAAGAAGAGTCTCGACCAGTGCTGCACAGTTTATGGCAATAAAAGGACCAGATGCCCGATCACTGGATAGATGAATAGCTCTGGCAACCAGTTCCTTTCCTGTGCCGCTTTCACCGGTGATTAATACTGTCGCTGGGCTTTGGGCAACACGACCTATGGTTTTATATATATTACGCATAGCCAGACTGCTGCCTACCATGCTATTGAGAGGAGAATCATTGGCCAAAGAATCTATGGTGATATCATCATCAGATGCATAAAATGAAACTAAGGCCTTGTTAACGGAATTTTCTAATTCAGATAAATCAATGGGCTTATGTATATAGTCATCAGCCCCATCCTTCATTGCCTGAATTGTACTATTCATATCATGAAAAGCAGTTATCATTATAATACGGCTATTGGAAAACTCTTTTTT